>NZ_JAKDJU010000042.1 GCF_030453725.1 Brevibacterium picturae | reverse complement strand
CCGGTCAGGTCCTCGAGGCGCTTCTTCTGCTCATCGGTGAGACCTTCGGAAGGATCCTGCTGCTGCTCTGACCCGCCGCTCTTCTCCTGCTCCTTCTGGATCTGCTCCTGAGACCGGGGGTCACCGACGAGGGCGACTCGTCGGAAGACGAGCTGGGCGGAAGAGCGAACCAGGTTACGTGTCTCCTCGTCCGGGTTGCCCGGCAGATTCACAACAATGTTGCGATCACCCTGAGTCGTGATCTCAGCTTCAGACACACCGGTCGAATCCACGCGCTGTCGGATGATCGACACGGCCTGATCAAGCTGCTCTTGGCTGATATCCGTGTCCTCCGAAACCTGGGGCTCGAGGATGATCGAGGTTCCGCCCTCGAGGTCCAGAGCGAGCTTCGGAGTGGTTGTGGCATCGGACCACACGACGCCGCCGCCGATGACGGCCAGGAGCACCGCAGTGACGATCGACAGCCACAGGAAGCGCAAACCAGGACGTGGCTTTTCTTCAATATCGGACACGTTTCAGCTTTCGATTGAGTGCTGTGAGCGAAGTCAGTTCTTCTTGTTGTTATCAGGGTCGGAGGAATCGGTGTCGGATGCGTCTGCATCGGTGTCACCGGAGTCATCCGCAACTTCGTCGTCGGGCTGGGATCCGGCAGCCTTGTCGGAGCTAGCGGCTCCTGCATCGTCTGCGTCAACCCGCTCATCGCCGGCGTTCAGTTCGGCGTCGATGTCGTCCGCTGCGAGTTCTGAATCGTCAGTGCCGCCCTCGGTCCGCTTGCGTTCATTCATGGCATCGAGTTCGGCATCGGTGATTGCCGGCGCTTCGGTACTCTCGGCGTCATCGGCGGTGCCTGCAGAGCCGGCCACAGCCCCATCAGCGGCAGCGCCCCCAGCCTCTGGGTTATTGATCTGACCGATGGCCTGGCGGTGAACGCGGAGAACGGTGCCGGGGCCCGACTCGAGAGTGACCTGGTTGTTCTCATCGTCGATGGACAGAACGGTGCCGAAGACGCCGAATGTCGTCATCACCGTTGCTCCGGGGACCAGTCCCGTCTTGATCTCCTCTGCACGCGCCTTCTGCTTACGCCGAGAATTGAACAGGAAAAAAATAAGCAGCGCGGCAAGCGCGAGAGGGATCAATAAATCCACAGGTATCTACCTTTCATAAGAATGAACCAGTCCACTATCTTAGTTCGTCGTCAGTACTCAAGGCGAACTCAATTGCCGGGATCAGAACTCATAGTTTGCTGGGATCTGCATTCCCAGGTGCTTCCAGGCCGCGGACGTCGCGACCCGGCCCCGTGGAGTGCGGCTGATCAGTCCTTCTCGCACAAGGTAGGGTTCCGATACGGTTTCGACGGTATCGGCCTCTTCTCCGACCGACACTGCAATGGTTCCGAGACCGACCGGCCCCCCGGCGAAGCGTTTGCACAGCACTTGCAGCACAGATCGATCAAGACGATCCAGGCCGAGTTCGTCGACTTCGTAGACCGTGAGCGCAGCGAGTGCTGCAGCTTCGTCGATGACGCCCGTGCCGCGTACCTGCGCCCAGTCTCTGACCCTGCGCAGAAGCCGGTTCGCAACGCGAGGAGTTCCGCGAGAGCGGGTAGAGATCTCTTTCAGGCCCGCAAGGTCTGCTTCGATTCCGAGCATGTGCGCCGACCGTTTCAGAACGGTCAGGAGATCGCTGCTGGAGTAGAAGTCCAGGAGTCCGGTGAAGCCGAAGCGGTCTCGCAGAGGGGCAGGAAGGAGCCCCGAGCGAGTTGTCGCACCGACCAGCGTGAAATGGGGAAGGTCTAGTGGGATTGCTGTGGCACCGGGCCCCTTGCCGACGATCACGTCGACACGGAAGTCCTCCATCGCGACATAGAGCATCTCCTCGGCGGCGCGAGCCATCCGATGGATCTCGTCGACGAACAGGACCTCGCCTTCCTCCAAAGAGGAGAGGATCGCTGCAAGATCTCCCGCGTGCTGCACTGCCGGACCGGACGTCACGCGCAGACTGGACTGCATCTCATGCGCGATGATCATTGCCAGGGTCGTCTTGCCCAGTCCGGGAGGGCCAGAGAGCAGCACATGGTCAGGGGCCCTGTTCCGCGCCTTTGCAGCATCGAGGACCAGTGAAAGCTGCTCGCGGACCTGTGGCTGGCCGATGAAGTCCTGGAGGCCTTTGGGCCGAAGCGCGGCTTCCGCGTCCTGTTCGGCCGTTTCGGCGCGGCCCGAGACCAAGCGTTCCTCTTCGGCGCCCGTCAGATCCTGATCGCCGAAGTCCATTTCATAGGAGGCGTTCCCACCGTCAGAAGAACTCGTCACTTCCTGGCACCCAGAACCTTGAGAGCGGCTTTCAGCAGCGTCGATGTGCCAGCACTCTGGCCGAGATCCTTGACCACTTCCTGCACGACGTCAGCGGCTTGGGCCTCTTTCCATCCAAGACCGACCAGCGCATCGACGACCTGCTGATTCGCCCCGCCGAACGACAGCTGAGGCCCCGGCTCAGAGGCAGCCAGCTTCGGCAACTTGTTCTCGAGCTCGAGGATGATTCGAGACGCGCCCTTCTTGCCGATACCCGGGACGCGAGTCAGCGCATTGGCATCCTGACTCGAAATCGCGGCTGCGAGCTCGTCCGGCCCCATCACCGACAGAATCGCCATCGCCAACCGTGGACCGATTCCGGAGATCGACAGAAGAACCTCGAACGTATGGTTCTCGTCTTCGGTCCCGAAGCCGAACAGGGTCATGGAGTCTTCACGGACGACCAGGGTGGTCACGAGTTCGATATCCGCACCGTGACGAGTGCTTGAAAGGGTATCCGGCGTGACGTTGACTTTGCGTCCGACACCATAGGTGACAATGACGAGGTGGTCAGCTGCGATGCGATGGACCGTACCGCTGAGAAAACTGATCACGGTCTGCCTTTCAAGTGGGAACACATGTACGAATCCAGGCTATCAGCTCGTCTCGGGCCGCCCGACTCGACATACCGACGATACCAAGGCTCAGTCCCGTCACGGTGACATCGCCGGACACCCCGCAGATGCGAGCATGCCTACTTGGCGTTGCGAAGGGCCTTGGCCCACTGCTCCTGTGCCTTCGTCAGACCTGTGCCTTGGCGTCCGCCGCTCTTGCGCTCGTTCAGATCTTTGTTCGCACCTGGGGTCGACTGTGCGCTGAGTGCTCCGCGCCACGAGTGGCAGATCGCAATCGCCAGGGCGTCGGCCGCATCCGCTGGTTTCGGCGGAGCGTCGAGCTCGAGTATCCGGGTCACCATGTTCGTGACCTGTTTCTTGTCTGCTCGTCCCGAGCCGGTGATGGCGGCTTTGACCTCTGAAGGGGTGTGCATCGCCACCGGCAGTCCGCGCCTGGCGGCAAGTCCCATGGTCAGGCCGGAGACCTGGGCGGTGCCCATGATCGTGGAGACGTCGTTGCGGGCGAATACGCGCTCGATCGCCACGACATCGGGACGATAGGTGTCCATCCAGCTGTCGAACGCCTCGGCGAGGGCGCCCAGACGCAGGTCCACCGAGTCCGTGGACGGTGTCCGCAGCACATCGACGGAGATCATTCTGGCCTTGCGGGCGGGCAGGGTGTCGATGACACCGAGCCCGCACCGGGTCAGACCGGGATCAACTCCGAGGATTCTCATCAGGCATCAAGTTCGGCGAGAACCTCGTCACTGACATCAGCATTCGAGTAGACATTCTGAACCTCATCACTGTCTTCGAGCGCATCGATGAGGTTGAAGACCTTGCTGGCAGTGTCCGCATCCAGACTGACCTCGAGCTCGGGCACGAAGGATGCCTCCGCCGAGTCGTAGTCGATGCCCGCGTCGACGAGCGCGGTGCGCACGTCAACGAGGTCGGTCGCCTCACAGATGATCTCGAAGGTCTCGCCCTCAGTTTTGACTTCTTCAGCGCCGGCGTCCAGGGTGGCCAGAACAATCGAGTCCTCGTCGGTTCCCTCAGCGGGAACGATGATGACGCCCTTGCGGTTGAAGTTGTACATCACAGATCCGGGGTCTGCCATGGTTCCGCCGTTGCGAGTCACAGCAACGCGGACCTCGGACGCCGCACGGTTGCGGTTGTCGGTCAGGCACTCGATGAGCAGGGCGACGCCGCCCTGGGCGTAGCCCTCGTACAGAATGTTCTCGTAGTTCACTGCGGAACCGTCGAGGCCACCGCCGCGCTTGACCGCACGGGTGATGTTATCGGCTGGGACCGAGTTCTTCTTCGCCTTCTGAACAGCGTCGAACAGCGTCGGGTTGCCCTCGAGATCAGGCCCACCGTTGCGAGCGGCAACCTCGATGTTCTTGATCAGCTTGGCGAAGAGCTTGGCCCGCTTCGAATCGATGGCAGCTTTTTTGTGTTTAGTCGTTGCCCACTTGGAATGACCTGACACTGGTGTTCCTTCCTATAGATACAGCCCCTCGAGTCTATACGCTCAGTCGATGACGAGGGGCACGTCGGGCACAGAGCCCGCCGTGACGAGATCCATGAGGTTGAGCAGATCCTTCGGATAGATCGTCTCGGTCGTGGCCATCAGCTCGTCGCGGGACCACCACCGGAATTCGAGCAGACTGCGCTTCTCGATGTCCGTCCAGACAGCGTCCTCGAGCTCGATGTCCTCACTCGTGCGAAATGCGAAGTAGGTCTCGTGCTGGTGCAGCGACTTCTCCGTGAACCTGAATACTTCGTCACGAGTCGCCAACGGGCCGATGAGCTCGCAGGGTTCGCATTCCAGTCCGGTCTCCTCGGCGAGTTCACGAGCCGCGGTCTGAGCCGCCGACTCCCCCATCTCGGAACCGCCGCCGCACGTCATCCACCACTGGTGCGTGGGCGTGAGCAGGTCCTGAGCTCGAATCAGGAGAACCTCGTCGCGCTCATTGAGTAATACGACCCGTGAGGCTTTACGAGGTTTCATGGTTCTCCAGGAGTTGACGATGGACGGACGCAGTTTGAGCAGAATAGTGAAGCGGCAAGCAATCGGCAAGACCGCAATCGTCACCGACAGAACAATATCGGGAAGTGCCCAAGCGGCCAAGCTGGTGGGATGCAATGTGACGAATCACCGACTGGGGCCGAGATTCGGCTCGGATCAGGTGGGGCAGGCTGAACGCCTCGGAGGCGGATGAGCTGGCCATCGGTTCAGCGGATCGCCGAGGTGGTCTGATCGTCGAGATTCTCATCGACGTTCCCGCCCAGATGCTGATCCCACCAGTCGAGCATGGCCTCGAAGCGCTGCCGACGATGTCGAGGCTGGCCCGAGCGGGACAGCTCGTGGTTCTCCCCCGGGAAGATGAGCAATTCGGTGTCCACACCGGCCCGCTGCAGTGCGGCATAGTACTGCTGAGCCTGTTCGAGCGGACAGCGGAAGTCGAGTTCCGAATGCATCACCAGGCTGGGCGTGCGCACCTGCGAGGCGTTCGCCAACGGGGACTGCTGGGCAATGGCCTGCCGGTCACGCGTGGTGTATTCCTCAGTGAAGAACCGTCCGATGTCGGAGGTGCCGACAAAGCTGTCGGGATCGAGGTAGCCGCGTTCGACGATGGCCGCCCGGAAGCGATGATCACTGGCGGTGATCATCGCAGTGAGATAACCGCCGTAGGAACCGCCCTGGACGCCGAGGCGGCTGGGGTCGAGCTCCGAATCACCGGCCAGCGCGTGGTCGAGCACCGCCAGGACGTCGGCCATCGCCGGGACCGCCATGTTGCCCTGCACCGAAGTCCCCCATGCACGGGTGCGACCGCCCGAGCCTCTCGGGTTCGCGTAGACCACGGCATATCCCGCCGAGGTGAGCACCTGGGTTTCGTCGAACCACCCGTGCGTGTACTGGGCAAACGGCCCACCGTGGATGTTGAGGATGACGGGGAACGGCCCCTGACCGGTTGGCTTGGCCAACCATCCGGTGATGGACCCACCCTCGCCGTCGACCCGAAGGAGCTGAGGGAGGACGGAATTCGCGGGCGCCGGATGAGCCCTGACCGTCGCTGCGTCCCCGACCGTCGTGCCGCCGTCCGTGGCTGCCGCGCCGCTGTCGGAGATTCGGATACGGTTGAGGACGGCAGGGTTCGTGGGCGTCTCCCCTGTCCAGACGAGGCTGCCCCCGTCGACGTCGAAGCCGTTGACGACGGCCGTGTCGTCGGTGAGGAAATCCAGTTCGCCCAGCATACGGTTCTCAGCCGCCAGGTCGATGGAAATGATCCGACAGGCACCATCCGTGTCCACCGCAGCGATGACACAAGCATCGGCCAGGACTGAGCCGTCGATGCCGTGGCCGACGATCTGAGGCCGGATCGAGGCGACTGCGACGGTCTCCGGGTCGGTCAGGCGCCGGGTCGTGCCCTGAGTCGTATCGTGGACGAAGAGTCCCGGCATCTGCCCGACGAAGTCGAGTTCGTCTCGGGTCAGTTCGTTGCCGATGAGCAGCACTGTCTCGTCGTCGATCCATCGGTGCAGGTTCACGCTCATCCGCGGCAGCGTCAGGGCCTCCGGGCTCGAACCGTCGAGCACCCACACGGTCGAGCGCAGGTCGGGCTCACCTTGGTCGGGTGCGAGTGCGGAGATCACACTGACCCGGTCTCCACTCGGCGAGAACTGGGGGTCGTGGACATCGGACTCCGGGGTCTCCAGGAGCGTCGCCAGCGGAACTTCGGCACCTCCGGTGATGCCGGACTTCCCGAGTCCGGGTTCGACGAGATCGACGAGGAAGGCCCGTGCCGGACGGTCATTCGTGTACCCGAGCCCGTTGCTGAGATAGGCCGCTGAGGTGATTCGCCGTGGCGCTTCCTCACCGGCCGGAATGTCGTCGTCCTGGCCGTAGCGTCCCGGCTCGGGCACCCGTGCGACATAGAGTGCCCGTGCGCCTGCGTCATCGAGGGCGAACTCGGAGACGCCGAGGTGGTTGTCCGTGATCCGATGAGCCGTTTCGAGGCTGGAGCCGACGTACAGTTGCCCGGGTTCCTTCTTGCCTGCGCTGAGGTAGCCTGACCAACTGCTGTGAACTTCGGGGTCAGAGTCCCGCCAATTGTGGGTCAGTCTCCTTGAGGACTCCCCCGACAGCGCGAACAGCTGCGAGAGGTAGCTGTTGGACTCCAGGTCGGGACGGGCGATCGTGACGACGGCTTCGCTGCCGCGCAGCAGTGGGGAGGAGTATTCGGCGAGGGAGTCGAGATCTTCAGGATTCATCTGTTCCATTCCTTTGACAGCGCTGCCTGCACATCGGCGTGCACCTGCGGCAGAGCTTTGGTCTGTGCCACGACGGGGAGGAAGTTCGAGTCCCCACCCCATCTGGGCACAATGTGCTGATGCAGGTGCGCGGCGATTCCGGCACCTGCTACGGGTCCTTGGTTCATTCCCAGGTTGAATCCGTCCGGGGATGAAACGGCGCGGATCACGGTCATCGCCTTCTGCGAGAAGCGTGCGAGTTCCGCTGTCTCCGATTCGCTGAGGTCCGTGTAGTCCGCGACGTGCCGGTAGGGGCAGATGAGGAGATGGCCCGGGTTGTACGGGTACAGGTTGAGCACCGCGTACACCTCGTCACCGCGGGCGACGATCAGGCCCTGTTCGTCGGACTTCGTCGGTGCGCTGCAGAACGGGCACTCGGAGATTCCCGAATCCTTAGGCTTGTCCTGTCCCCCGATGTAGACCATGCGGTGCGGTGTCCACAGCCGTTGGAACCCATCAGGCTCCCCGGGAAAGCCCGCGGCCGCCTCGGGTTCGGGGATGTCGCCTAGGTGATCGGGGCTGCCCTCGCCGAGGTTTTGGTGTGGGTCCTCCGTCATACCTGAGCCTTGGTGTCGATGGATTCGACGATTCTGGTGACCGCCTCGGCGACCGATACGCCGTTGTCCTGCTCTCCATCGCGGAAACGAAACGACACCGCATTCGCGTCACGATCCTCCCCACCGGCGATGAGGACGAAGGGCACCTTCGACTTCGAGGCATTGCGGATCTTCTTCGGGAACCGATCATCGCTGTCATCGATCTCGACGCGAACGCCGGCGGCCCGCAGCTGCGTCGCCACCTCGGCGAGGTAGTCGTTGAATTCCTCGGCCACGGGGATGCAGGTGACCTGGACCGGCGCGAGCCAGACGGGGAAGGCGCCCGCATAGTGTTCGATGAGCACGCCCATGAATCGTTCGATGGATCCGAACTTCGCCGAGTGGATCATCACCGGCTGTTTGCGGGTTCCGTCGGCGGCCTGATATTCGAGACCGAAGCGCTCGGGCTGGTTGAAGTCCAGCTGCACGGTCGACATCTGCCAGGTCCGGCCGATGGCGTCGCGAGCCTGGACAGAGACCTTGGGGCCGTAGAAGGCTGCTCCGCCGGGGTCGGGGACGAGTTCGAGCCCGGTCTCCGAAGCAACCTCTTCGAGGACCTGTGTGGCTTCGGCCCACTGCTCATCCGAGCCGATGAACTTATCCTTCTTCTGCCCGTCTTCGTCGCGGGTGGACAGTTCGAGGTAGAAGTCGTTGAGACCGAAGTCGCGCAGCAGGCTGAGGACGAATTCGAGCAGGTGACGGATCTCCTTCGCGGCGTCCTCCTGAGCGACATAGGAGTGCGAATCGTCCTGGGTCAGGGCGCGCACACGGGTAAGTCCGTGGACGACGCCTGAGGCCTCGTCACGGTACACGGTGCCGAATTCGAAAAGACGCAGCGGCAGCTCACGGTACGAGCGGCCGCGCGAACGGAAGATGAGGTTGTGCATCGGGCAGTTCATCGCCTTGAGGCGGTACGGGGTGCCCTCCTTGACGATCTCACCGGATTCGTCGCGGACCTCGTCGACCAAGATCGGCGGGAACATGTTCTCGCCGTAGTACGGCAGATGCCCTGAGGTGTAGTACAGGGCTTCCTTGGAGATGTGCGGGGTGCCGACGTACTCGAACCCCTCCTCGATGTGGCGGGCGCGGACGTAATCTTCCATCTCGCGCTTGATGACTCCGCCCTTGGGATGGAATACGGGCAGGCCGGAGCCGAGCTCCTCGGGGAAGGAGAACAGGTCGAGTTCGGCCCCGAGCTTGCGGTGGTCACGACGCTCGGCCTCGGCGAGGCGATCCTGGTGGGCCTTGAGATCCTCCTTCGAGGCCCAGGCCGTGCCGTAGACGCGCTGCAGGCTCGCGTTGGCCTGGTCTCCCCGCCAGTAGGCCGCCGAGGAGCGGGTGACCGCGAACCCGTTGCCGATCAGTTTGGTGGTGGGCAGGTGCGGTCCGCGGCAGAGGTCCTGCCATACGACTTCACCCTTGCGGTCGAGGTTCTCATAGACGGTGAGCTCGCCGGCGCCGACTTCGACGGAGGCAGAATCATCGGAGCCAGCACCCTTGTCGGAGATGAGTTCCAGTTTGTAGGGCTCGTTGGCCATGCGCGCCTTGGCCTCGTCCTCGCTGACGACGACGCGGTTGAAGGATTGGCCGGACTTGACGATCTGGGCGGCCTTCTTCTGGATCGCTTTGAGGTCCTCGGGGGTGAAGGGCTCAGCGACGTCGAAATCGAAGTAGTATCCGTCGGTGATGTAGGGCCCGATGCCGAGCTTGGCATCAGGGAACAGATCCTGGACCGCCTGCGCGGTGACGTGCGCGGCCGAGTGGCGCAGGATGTCGAGTCCTGCCGGGGAATCGATGGTGATCGGAGCGATCTGGTCACCCGCAGCGAGTTCGCGGCTGAGGTCGACAGGCTGCCCATCGAGCCACATTGCAACGACTGTGCGGTCCGTGGAGAAGATCTCCGTGCCGGTCAGTCCCTGTTTCCAAGGAATGGTCTCTCCCGCGCAGTCAATGCTGTCTGCCACTGATCTTCTCCGTTCGTCTGTGTTGGGGTGCCTCGCACATCGAGTCTAATACCAATTCGGCGGTGCGAAATCAGTTGGGTGGCAGTCATGCGACTGCCACCCAACTGCTGAATTATACGCAAATGTCGATGCTTGCGCTGTTTCCGGTGATGTCTGTCGGGATCGAAGCATCGCCCCGAGCTACATCACGCGGCCTTGCTGAATTCGAAGTTCTTGCCCTTGCCCAGGTCTTCGTTCAGCGCGAGCTTCAGGTGGACCTTGTCGAGTTCAGACGAAGGAACACCATATGCGAGCTGAACGGTCTTCTCGCCGCCGGCAGGAATTGTTGTGTCGAACACGAGGCTGGCCTTGTACTGACCAGCCTGGAAGACGTCTTTATATTCCTTGCCGGCACCATCGCTCGCAGACATCTGAGCGCTGCTCGTATCGATATCGGAACCGGACGAGTTCTTCAAAGTCACCGTCACAACAGCGATCTGGCCGTTGGTGTCCTCCGCACCAGACGCCGTGTCGGATGCAGTGGCCGATTTCACGGCGACGGCTGCGGTCAGACCAGTGCCGATCTCAACCCCTCCGGCTTCGACGGGAGGAGCTGCTTCTTCGCCGCCGTCAGAGGAGCCCGCTCCCTGGCTGGGGTCCTGGGCAGGATCGGATGGGTTGACCGGGGCCGCGGACGGGGAGGCGGATTGACTCTCCGCAGCTTCCTCGAACGCGGAGATGAAGATTCCGCCGAAGATCAGGGTCACGATGACCGAGATGATCGAGAAGAGGATGGCGACGAAGCTGAGGATCATGCCGGTGATCGTCATACCCTTGTTGTTGGCAAGCCCCTTCTTGATCGCTGAGAGACCGACGAACGCGAAGATCACGCCGGCAGCGCCGAACAGGAACCCGATCCCGAAGAAGAACGACAGCACGATGCCGGCGATGCCGCCGATCAGCGCGAGGATTCCCCAGATGTTCTTCGATGTGTTGTTACCCGAGCCGGCCGAATAGGATCCGTAGCTCGCGTTGGGGTTGGCCGGAACAAACTGATTCGCAGAATCGTCAGCACCGGCATAGGCCGGCTGCTGGGCGTACTGGTTGGCGTCGTAGCCCTGCGCGTTGGGGTCATAGCCCTGGCCGTAGCCACCCGGGTCCTGACCGTATGGATTCTGGTCATAGCCCTGCGCGTTGGGGTCATACCCCTGGCCGTAACCGCCCTGGCTCTGGTCATAGCCTGGAGCACCCCCGACATTCGGCTGACCGTACTGGGGCTGCGACCCGTAGGGCTGCTGATTCGGATCGTTCTGCGAGCCGTACTGCGGCGGCTGCTGCCCATTGCCCTGGGAACCGTACTGCGGCGGCTGGCCGTCGTTCTGCGAGCCGTACTGGGGTGCGTTGTTCTGGTCACCCGAATAATCTGGCGCATTGGGCGGATGGTTGTCGGGACCCTGACCGTTGGGGTTCTGAGTTCCCGAACCGTTATTCGGTTCGTACGGGTTCTGAGGAGTAGACATGAGTGCTCCGAAGTCTTTGTCGATGGTTACGGTCACCAGCGTACTAGTGAATCTGGGGCATTCCCCATGTCAACTGCGTGGCAGTCCTGACACACGGCCGACACATCCGCCCCCGGCAAGCCCACCCCGGGTTCGGGTCGGTGGTCAGAAAGTGTGCTCGGGCCACGACCGCAGGACACCCTCGTCGACCCGGCGCAGAGACTTCCGCGACTGAGCTGATGCCGGGGATGAATGCACGAATCCCCGAGTGAGACACTCGGGGATCCTTCTGTGCGCGATACTGGGATCGAACCAGTGACCTCTTCCGTGTCAGGGAAGCGCGCTACCGCTGCGCCAATCGCGCCCTATTCATTTGTTGCACCGGAACACAAGGTCCCTGTGCGCGATACTGGGATCGAACCAGTGACCTCTTCCGTGTGAAGGAAGCGCGCTACCGCTGCGCCAATCGCGCCGACTCACCAACAGCGAACCGCTGGACGAATCCGAGGTGGCGACGGGATTCGAACCCGTGTGAACGGCTTTGCAGGCCGCTGCCTCGCCTCTCGGCCACGCCACCGCCAAGGCAGTGCCATGACGCCTCCGAGCGGATGACGGGATTCGAACCCGCGACCCTCACCTTGGCAAGGTGATGCTCTACCAGCTGAGCCACATCCGCATTTCTCGCTGCCCGGTTTCCCTGGCAACGAGATACAACTCTATACGCAGGTGGCGGTCCATGCAAAATCAGATCAGAGTGATCGTGCTCACACACGCAGATCGAGCTTTCAGACTCATCGACTTATATTGGAGGGGTGAACGACGACCACCATGACAAGCGCCCCAAGGGGTGGCTGTCGCGCCATCACAAACAGGGAGTGCGGCCCTGGCGCAAAACTCGACTGAGCTTCCTGCGCTGGCGCGCAACCGTCACGTCCAACCCGCACACGGCACGTCTCTATCGGTTCATCGTCGGTGGAGTAGGTACGCTCATCGTGCTCGTCGGTCTGTTGGCCGTGCCGCTGCCGGGCCCCGGGTGGCTCACAGTCATCATCGGGCTCTTCGTCATCTCGAGCGAGTTCCGCTGGGCACAGAGGATTCTGCACTTCGTCCGAGTCAACGTCGAGAACTGGACGCATTGGGTCATCGCCCAACCCCTATGGGTGCGCTGGACGATCGGGGCTGTGACTGCGGCAATCGTGGCCGTGATCGTCTGGGCCGTCTTCGCAATCATAGGATTGCCCGATTGGGTGCCCGAGCTCGAGGTCCTCAAGTACCTCGAGCTGCAATAGCGCCGAGGCTGTTGCCGCGATCTTGCTCCGCGAACAGTCCGTGCCCACCGACGAATCGTCGTCCACAGACGAGTCGTGCCAAGCGTCGGTTCCGCCTCCGCTGATGGGTGGGTGTCTCTACTGCGAGGACAGCGCTGTCAGACGTGAGAGACAGCGCATGTACTTCTTCCGGTAACCGCCGGCCAGTGACTCGTCGGTGAAGACCTTGTCCAGAGCCTGTCCCGAATTGATGACCTGAACATTGCGATCATAGAGCCTGTCGACGAGAGCAACGAAGCGCAGCGCCACTCCCTCGTTGTCGATCGTCGTCACGTCTTCCCACACGGCTGCATCCAGCCCGTCGACCATGCGGCCGTATCGGGAAGGATGGACGGTGGAGAGATGCCGCAGCAGAGTCGGGAAGTCGTCGCGGGCGACGGTGCCGGCGAGTTCGGCAGTTGCGGTATCGAGTTTCTCGGCGGGAACCGGCTCGGCAGGCTCACTCAGCCCGCGATGGCGGTAGTCCTTGCCCTCGATGCGGTAGATGTCGAACTGGTCGGCAAGCGCCTGGATCTCGCGGATGAAGTCCTGTGCGGCGAAGCGGCCCTCCCCCAACGACCCCGGCAGGGTATTCGAGGTGGCGATGATCTTCACTCCTGCGTCGGTCAGTTCCCGCATGAGTCGTGACATGAGCACCGTGTCACCGGGATCGTCGAGTTCGAACTCGTCGACGCAGACGAGTTTCATCTGTGCGAGATCGTCGCGAGCACGGACGAATCCGAGCGCACCGACGAGGTTCGTGTATTCGACGAAGGTGCCGAAGGTCGCGGGCTTCTCGTTGGCGTGCCACGCCGACGCCAGGAGGTGCGTCTTGCCTACGCCGTAGCCGCCGTCGAGGTAGACCCCTTTGGGTCCGGACTTGCCCTTCGAGAACAGCTTGCCCAGGAACCCCTTCGACGTCGAGGTTGCCACGAACTCCTCAAGCTTGTCCCGTGCCTGAGCCTGGGACGGCTCCGAGTCGTCGGTGCGGTAGCTGGCGAAGGACACGTCCTGGAACTGCGGTGGCGGGACAAGGCCCGCAATGAGTTCATCGGGTGCGACCTGGGGGGAACGGTCGCTCAGTGCGACCAGAGTCTGCTCGGCATTCACTCGGCCTAGTCTATTGCAGGCAACTGTTCGCCCAGCAACCGTCTCCGACGTGAGAGACCTCTCAGTCGACGATGTCAGTCCGAATTGCGGTTGCCGAAATCAGGCAGCCGCAATCGGATCAGCTGAAGTCGAAGCCCAGGCGCCCCAACTGCTTCGGGTCGCGCTGCCAGTCCTTGGCGATCTTCACGTGCAGGTCGAGGTAGACCTTGGTTCCCAGCAGTGCTTCGATGCCGCGCCTCGATTCGCTTCCGATCGCTTTGAGTCGGCTGCCGCCCTTGCCGATGATGATCGCCTTTTGGCTGGAGCGTTCGACAAAGAGGTTGACGTGGACGTTCCACAGCGGGTTGTCCTCGCTGCGGCCCTCACGGGGATACATCTCCTCGACCTGCGCGGCCAGGGAGTGCGGAAGTTCGTCGCGGACGCCTTCGAGCGCGGCTTCACGGACGAGTTCGGCGATCATCATCTCCTCCGGCTCGTCCGTCAGCTCCCCCTCAGGGTAGAGCGGCGGAGACACCGGAAGGTGGCCGGTGAGCACGGAGTCGACAGTGTCGACCTGGAATCCGTCGACGGCGGAGACCGGCACCACGTCGGCGAAGTCGGCGAGGGCGCCCACGGCCAGCAGAGCCTCGGCGACCTTGTCCTGTGGGACCTTGTCGGTCTTCGTCACCAGGGCCACGATCGGGGTGCGCCCGTCGAGCAGCTCGAGTTGGGAGGCGATGTACCTGTCGCCGGGACCGATGGGTTCATCAGCAGGCAGGCAGAAGCCGATGACGTCGACCTCACTCAAGGTCGAGGCCACGAGATCGTTGAGGCGGCTGCCCAGCAGGGTCCGCGGCTTGTGGAGCCCCGGAGTGTCGACGAGGATCAGCTGGTGATCGTCTTTGTGCACAATGCCGCGGATCGTGTGCCGGGTGGTCTGAGGCTTCGCCGAGGTGATCGCCACCTTCTCCCCCACCAGGGCGTTCGTCAGTGTTGATTTTCCGGTGTTCGGTCGGCCCACGAAGCAGGCGAAGCCGGCCCGGTAGTCCTCGGGATAGTCCGTGCGAAATTCCATCTCAGTTCTCTTCCTTCGTGACCCTGACGTGGGTGATTCTGTGGCGACGGCCCTGACCCTCCATCGCTTCGATGTTCAGCCCTTCGATCGCTGCGCTCGATCCGTCGATGGGAACGCGGTCGATGAGCTTCGTGAGCAGACCGCCGACGCTGTTGACGTCGTCCTCGTCGATCTTCACATCGAAATAGTCGGCGAAGTCCGAGATCGTCATTCGGGTGCTGATGACGAAAGAGCCATCGTCGACCTCAACGAGTTCGTCATCGTTGGAGTCGTATTCATCCTCGATCTCACCGACGATCTCTTCGACGATGTCCTCGATCGTCACCAACCCGGCGGTCCCGCCGTATTCGTCGACGAGGATCGCCAGATGCGTCGAATCGAGCTGCATCTGCTCCATCAGGTCATCGGCGGGTTTCGTTTCGGGGACGAACAGCACTCCCCGAGCCACGATGTCGACCGGCCGCTCCGCGTCCTCCGGGTGGAGATGGAGACGTCTGGCGACATCCTTGAGATAGGCGACCCCGCGGATGTCGTCGAGGTCCTCACCGCTGACCGGGATGCGGGAGAACCCGGAACGGAAGAAGAGGTTCATGACCTTGGACAGCGGGGTGCCGGAATGGACGGTCACGAGGTCGGTGCGCGGGACCATGAGCTCATTCGCCGAGGTGTCCGAGAGGTTGAACACGGATTGGATCATTTCGCGTTCGCCGTCTTCGATGACATCGGATTCGCTGGCCCTCTCGACGAGGTCGCGCAGCTGATCCGAGCTGACGAAGGGGCCGTCCTTGTACACGCGATCCGGAGTCAGCAGATTCCCGAGGAGGACGAGGATCTTCGTCAGTGGTTTGAGCACCACGAGTGCCGCACCGACGACCCAGCTGAGGTTGAGGCACACGGCCAGCGAACGTCTGCGGCCGATAGTCCGCGGGGACACACCGGCGACGACGAAGACCGCGATCGAGGCGGTGACGACGGTGAGCACGACCATGAGCGGTCCGACCGAGTAGATCGAGTCATAGGCCAGTGCGATGAAGACGGTCGCCAGCGCTTCGAGGAAGTTGCGGACGAAGATGATGACGTTGATGTTGGTGGGCAGGTCGATGAGGATCTTCTCGGCCCGGAACGCAGCCTTCTTGCCCTCGTCCTTCGCATCCTGAATGGCCTGATGGGACACGCTGAGCAGAGCGGCGTCGACCGCGGACAGCGTCGCCGAGATCACGAGGCACAGTGCGGCACCGAGGAACAGCCAGAGCACGGCTCAGACCTCTGTGGGTGATGGGATGTCGGTGCGACCGTCGTAGCGAGCCGCGAAGAAGGTCAGCAGCAGATGGCGCTGCAGGGCGAACATCTCCTCCTTCTCCTCCGACTGCTGGTGGTCGTAGCCGAGCAGGTGCAGAAACCCGTGGACGGTCAGCAGAAGCACCTCGTCCATCGTCGAATGTCCCGATGATGAGGCCTGGGCGGCGGCCACCTCGGGGCAGATGATGATGTCGCCCATCTGGCCCTCGGTGGGAGCATCGACGCGGCCCTGTGCCAGTTGGTCCATGGGGAACGACATCACATCGGTGGGACCGTCGAGGTCCATCCAGGTGATGTGGAGCTCCTCCATCGCCTGCGCATCGACCATCGTCACCGCCAGTTCCGCTCCGGGGTGCATGTGCAGAGCCTGACCCAGGTATTCGGTCAGAGCCACGACCTCGTCGAGATCGATCGCTTCGTCTGTCTCATTTGAGATCTCGGTATTCATTCGCTGCTTCCCCACAGGTCATAGGCGTCGACGATCTTCGTCACCAGCGAGTGGCGGACGACGTCCTTGCTGCCCAGGTGGCAGAACTTCAGGTCTTCGATTCCGGTCAGGATGTCCTGAACGACGTTGAGACCGCTGCGGGTCTTGCCCGGCAGGTCGATCTGGGAGACGTCACCGGTGACGACCATCCGTGCTCCGAAGCCCAGGCGGGTGAGGAACATCTTCATCTGCTCACCGGTCGTGTTCTGCGCTTCGTCGAGGATGATGAACGCATCGTTGAGGGTGCGTCCGCGCATATAGGCCAGCGGAGCCACCTCGATGGTTCCCGTTTCGATGAGCAGCGGGATCGACTCGGGGTCGACCATGTCGTGCAGGGCGTCGTAGAGGGGCCGCACATATGGGTCGATCTTCTCGTTCAGCGTTCCCGGCAGGTAGCCCAGGCTCTCCCCCGCCTCGACCGCCGGGCGGGTGAGGATGATGCGTGAGACCTCTTTGTGCTGCAGAGCGTTGATGGCCATGGCCATGGCCAGGTACGTTTTGCCCGTGCCCGCGGGACCGATGCCGAAGGTGATCGTGTGGTTGCGGATCGCCTTGACGTAGTCGTGTTGGCCCATCGTCTTCGGACGGATGGACTTGCCGCGGGCGGACAGGACGTTCGTGCCCATCACCGCCGAGGCGGCTGTCCCCTCCGAGGACAGCGACGCCACCCGGTCGATCGTCTCGTCGTTGATGCGGTGGCCCGAGGTGTGCAGCTTCTTGAGCTCGCCGATGACGGCGACGAATGCTTCGACGCGCTTGGGATCACCACTGGCCTGGACCTGGTTGGCGCGCACATGCAGGTCGAGGTCGGTGAAGACGTGCTCGAGCTTTCGCAGGTTCGACTCACCCGGCCCGAAGAACTCGACCAGATCGATGGAGTCGGGAATCACGAGACGCACTGTGTCCGATGCCGTGTCTTCGGCAGGAGTGGCGTTCACAGAGTTCGTGGGCTGAGTGGAGGTGTCCAGAATGATCCTTAGTGACTATGAGTACTTGTGGGAGTACTGCAATTGTGTGCTTCCATCGTAGTCCGCTTCGTCACCAACGGCCCAATGAATTCTGAGCCATGACGAGGCCGGCCGCTCCGGCCGAGGACGAACGCAGGACCGTGGGGCCCAGGAGCACTGTCTCGGCGCCGATGGCCGACAGTGCTTCAAGCTCGGCGTCGCTGATGCCGCCTTCGGGACCGACGACGAGGACGATGCGGCCAGGAGCCGAAGAATCCGCTGCGGACGAGGCGACGGCGGCAGAGGCCGCCAGCGTCTGCGACAGTTTCCGCTCGGCCGCCTCATGAAGGACGTAGACGGTGTCGCTCTCGGCCAAGGCCGCTGCCAGGCCGGTGCCGCGGACGAGGTCGTCGCGCAGCGGAAAGCGGGAGCGTCGGGCCTGCAGTGATGCCGCCCGCAGGACGTTGTCCCATTTGGCCGCCAGTTTGTCGCGCTTCTTCGCCGGCCAATCGGCGATGGAGCGCTCGGCGGCCCAGGGAACCACCTCGTCGACTCCGATCTCTGTGGCGGCTTCGATCGCCTGCAGATCGCGATCGCCCTTGGCCAGGGCCTGGACCAGCACCAGCCTCGGCTGGTCCACTTCGGTGTGTGTCACCTCGGTGACAGCCAAGCCCAGTTCGTTCGCCGCCGCACTCGCGACGGTTCCGCGCACGCGGGTGCCGGATCCGTCGACGACTTCGAGTTCGTCCCCGGGTCCGAGTCTGCGGACTCGGACCGCATGCCCGGCCACGTCCTCACCGAAAGTGAGCACCCGACCGGCGACCGCCTCGGCGGCCTGGGGCGAGAAGAAGACGGGAAGAGTCACCGACCAGCGAACTTCTCACGCATGCGCGAGAACATGCCACGGTTCTGGGTGGTGATCTGAGCACGCGGAGTCTCTTCTTCGCGCAGCTTCGCCAACTGGGACAGCAGGTCCTTCTGCTCATCGTCGAGTTTGTCCGGGGTCACCACGTCGACGGTGATGAGCAGATCGCCGCGGGTCTCCGAACGCAGTCGGGTGGCACCGAGTCCGGGAAGCTTGACGACGGTGCCCGACTGGATGCCGGGTTCGATCGAGAGTTCCTGAGAGCCGTCGAAGGTGTCGAAGGGAATCGAGGCGCCGAGCGCGGCTGCGGTCATCGGCACGGACACGGAGGCGCGCAGGTCGTCACCGTCGCGCTGGAAGACTTCGTGGCGGGCGACCATGACCTCGACGAAGAGATCACCGGCAGGGCCGCCGCCGGGGCCCACCTCGCCCTGGGAGGAGAGCTGGATGCGCGTTCCGTCGGAGACTCCGGCCGGGATGCGGATCTTCATGGTCCGCTGTTTGCGCACGCGACCGTCGCCCTGGCAGTTGAGGCAGGGGTTGGGGATGACTGTGCCGAAGCCGTGGCAGGAATTGCACGTCTGGTTGGTCACCATCTGGCCCAGCAGTGTCCGGGTCATGCGCTGAACGCTGCCCGCACCATGGCAGAGGGTGCACGTCTCGACGGAGGTGCCGTGCTGTGTTCCGGCACCCGAACAGGTGTCGCAGACCACTGCGGTGGCGACGTCGAGGTCGATGTTGCCGCCGAACGCTGCGGTCTCGAGATCGATGTTGACTCCGACAAGGGCGTCCTTGCCGCGCTGAGTGCGCGGCATCGGGCCACCGGCCGAGCCGCCTCCCCCGCCGAAGAAGGTCTCGAAGATGTCGCCGAAGCCGCCGAAGCCGCCACCGGTGGGGAAGCCGCTCTGACCGTTCTCGCCGCCGCCCATGTCGTAGTTTCGACGCTTCTCCGAATCGGAGAGGACGTCGTAGGCGAGGGAAATGGCTTTGAATTCGTCCTCGTGTCCGGGGTTCACATCTGGGTGATACTTCCGGGCCAGCTTTCGGTAGGACGATTTGATTTCAGCCGCCGAAGCGTCTTTGGACACTCCGAGTGTTTCATAGTGATCGGCCACAGAAACTTCTCTCTCCCTGGTGGATTGCGTTGTTCGCGTTGTCGTGCCTGTTCGCTCTGTCGTGATTGTACGAGCTGCGCTGCTTGCTGTCGTGTCGGTGCATCTATCCCTGTTCGAGGACCGAGGAGACGTACTTCGCCACGGCCCGCACAGCTGAGATCGTGGTCGGGTAGTCCATCCGGGTCGGCCCGAGCACAGCCAAACGCGCGGAGGACCCCGCGTCATGACCATATTCGGCGGCCACGAGGGATGTCGAGCTGAATGACTCGTGAGTATTCTCACGACCGATCCGCACGCTGATCTCCTCCTGATCCTCAGCCATCGACGTCAGCAGCTTGAGCAGCACCACCTGCTCTTCGAAGGCTTCGAGGATCGGAGCCATCTTCTCACCGAACTCACTGCCGGAGCGAGCCAGGTTCGCTGTGCCCGCCATGATGATGCGCTCTTCACGCGTCGCCATGACGAGATCGGTGACGGCGGAGCGGACTTGTGTCAGCGCCGCGTCGACGTCTGCCCCGACGGGGCCGAGCCCCGCAGCGGGTTCGTTCGAAGCGCCGTCCACGTGCTGAGCTGCGGCTCTGGGGGCGAGCGTGCTCATCACCCGCGACAGTTTCTGGCCGGCGAATTCGGTGTTGACCTCATCGCGGATTCCGCGCAGCGCCTCATCGTCAACGGTGCCCGGCGTGATCACGATCTTCTGTTCGACCTGACCAGCGTCGGTGATGAGGACGACGAGGATCCGGTTGGGCCCCAGGCCCACGACCTCGATGTGCTTGATCGTGGCCCGGGACACGGTCGGGTACTGGATCAGCGCCACCTGGTGGGTCAGGCCGGAGAGCACTCGCACCGTGCGATCGAGCATGTCGTCAAGGTCCCCGTGGCTGTCGATGAGCTGGAGTATCGCGCGCCGTTCAGCGTGCGTGAGCGGTTTGAAGTCGTCGATGCGGTCAACGAACATCCGATACCCGAGGTCGGTCGGGATGCGACCGGCCGAGGTATGGGGCTGTGCAATGTAGCCCTCCTGCTCGAGGTGGGCCATATCGTTGCGGATCGTGGCCGGGGAGACGCCCAGCGTGTGGCGCTGCACGATGGCCTTCGATCCGACGGGCTCATTGGTGGCGACGAAGTCTTCGACGATCGCACGCAGAACCTGTGCTCGCCTGCTGTCGTTCATTCGTCTCCTCCCTGTGCTCGACCGGCTTTTGGCACTCATCTTGTCTGAGTGCCAATTCTACGCCTCTTGGATTCCGAATTCACTTTCGGCCCTGCCCCAGCGGGTCATCGCCCATTGCGCCTCGACCTTGATTAGGGTGGTTGACCGTGAATACCTTTGATCGCTACGGGTCCGATGTGCTGGCAGGCTCCTCGCCCTCCTCGCACCGGCCCAAGAAGTCCACACCCGTCGAACTCGGTCTCGGAATGGTCCTCGAAGACGCGATGAGCGGGTACGTCGGGGCCGTAGTCGGCGCCGAGAAGACCACTGCGGGAATCGTGGTCAACCTTGAGGACCGGGCGGGCAAAGTCCGTGCATTCCCTCTGGGGCCCGGCTTCCTGCTCGAGGGCAAACCCGTCGATATCAGACTGCCGGCCAAGCAGAAGTCGGCTCCAGGGCGCACGGCTTCGGGG
>NZ_JAKDJU010000005.1 GCF_030453725.1 Brevibacterium picturae | reverse complement strand
TGAACTTCGGTGACTTCGGCGCCAAGGACTCGTTCTCCGGTCCGGCTCGAACCGTGCGCTGCTACCAGGACAATGCGCTGGCGAAGACGACTCTGTCCCAGCCCGGCGACGGGGCCGTGCTCATCATCGACGGCGGCGGTTCGATCGCGACCGCACTCATGGGTGACATGATCGCCGAACTCGCCGTGAGCAACGGCTGGGCAGGCGTCGTCATCAACGGAGCCGTCCGCGATCGAGTCGCGCTGTCGTCCATGGGCTTGGGAATCAAAGCCTTGGCCAGCAACCCGCGCAAGAGTTCCAAGACCGGTGACGGTGAGCTCGATGTGACTCTCGAAATCGGTGGGGCCACCATTCGCCCCGGCGCAATGGTGTTCGCCGATCCTGACGGAGTCGTCGTCGAGAAATAGCGAGGCGGGCATCCTGGACAAGCATCCTGCCAAGCGCGAGGATTCTCACGAAACGATAAGGCTGCGATGCAGTGAGGGTTGTCGCGAGGTAGAGTCTCGGCCAGGAGCCACGACCTTCGCGAGTCATCGATGATCTCCGCTGATGGTCAGACCGGCTCCGTTGTCGATGACGAAAGGGCCGACTCTTATGAAGGCAGCACGATTCTATGATCGCAATGACATCCGAATCGAAGACATTCCCGAGCCCGAGCTGAAGCCCGGAACTGTCGCAATCGACGTAGCGTGGTGCGGAATCTGCGGGACCGACCTTCACGAGTACCTCGAAGGCCCGATCTTCGTCCCACCAGAGGGACACCCGCATCCGATTTCGGGTGAATCCGCACCGGTGACTATGGGCCACGAATTCTCGGGAACCATCACCAGCCTCGGCGAGGGTGTCTCTGATCTTGAAGTGGGACAGAACGTCGTCGTCGAGCCCTACATCATCGGCGATGATGTCGATACGAGCATCGGGCAGAGTTATCAGCTCTCGCAGGACATGAACTTCATCGGGCTCGGTGGTGGTGGCGGTGGCCTATCCGAGAAGATCGTCGTTCAGCGGCGGTGGGTCCATCCGATCGGTGAGATCCCACTCGATCAGGCGGCGCTCATCGAACCGCTCTCCGTCGCCCACCATGCAGTCGTCCGCTCCGGCGCGAAGCCTGGTCAGGTCGCCGTCGTCGGCGGAGCCGGCCCCATCGGGCTGCTCACCGCTGCCGTACTCAAGGCGGAGGGCCTCACCGTCTTCATCTCCGAGCTGTCCGAGGCGAGGAAGAAGATGGCGCTCTCAACAGGAGTAGCCGACGAAGTCCTGGATCCACGAGAAGGCGACGTTGCCGAAACAGTCCGTGAACGCACAAGCGGCCAGGGCGCAGACGTCGGGTTCGAATGTTCATCAGTGCCGGTGGTACTCGACATGCTGCTCGACGCGGTTCGTCCGGGAGCAGTGATCGTCAACGTCTCCATCTGGGGCCACAAGCCTGAAGTCGATATGCCGAAGCTTGTGCTCAAGGAGATCGATCTGAGAGGAACCATCGGCTACTCGGGAGACCATCCCTCCACGATCGAACTCGTCCGCAGCGGCAAGATCGACCTCTCCCCCTTCATCACTGCGCGCATTGGGCTCGATGAGTTGGTTACGGGCGGCTTCGACGAGCTCATCAATAACAACGAGCAGCATGTGAAGATCATCGTCGATCCTCGAGCCTGATCTGCCAGACGATGTCCTGCTTGGGCTCCGCCTCAACCGGGACGGAGCGCAAGCGGATTCAACGCTCGACTACTTGCATAGTATGATTCGGTCATGGCTAACGAACTTCAGGCATTGGCAGCGTGGACTTTCACTCCGAGTGCCCCATTCCAGATGACCTCGGTCCGGTTCTGGTGGCAGGAGAGACTCCGGTCGCTGCATATAGAACGATCCGCGACTCGGCGATCTTCACGAACAAGCGGCTGATCATCCGTGACGCCCAAGGACTGAGCGGCAAGAAGATCGAAATGTACTCGATCCCGTACTCGTCGATCAACATGTGGTCGAGCGAGAACAGCGGAAAGCTCGACTTCAACGCCGAGCTGGAGCTGTGGACTCGAGCCGGGCATCTGAAGATCAAGATCGGCAAGGGCCTCGATGTTCGCAAGCTGGACAACCTCATCGCCCAGGCCGTCATCGGCTGATTCGACGCGGCCCTTGACGCAGCCGCCAGACCTCCGGTTGGACCCTTCACGAAGTGCCCGGTGTCGGGTCGAGTTTCACCGATTCGGCCTCAGCGATGCACCGAGTCGAAGTCTTGATCTGCCGACTTCCACACCGTGTCCGCTTCGACGACCGAGCCGTTGCTGGTCACCTCTTCGACTGTGTCGATGCTGTAGATGTATGACCAGGTGCCGGCGTCTGTGGTCCCGGTGACCATGAGCACCTCATAGTCGAAAGCTGCACTGCCGGCGGCCTGCACCGCGTCTGCAGTGGCCTTCTTATCGGTGTTCGGCTGCCCTTGTGAGGGGAACTCGACGTGCAGCCGGTCAACATCCGCTCCATGAGCGAAGTCCGGGTTGCTCTCGGACTCACGGTGCACATGAACTGCGTCGATGCTGTCGATGAGGAAGTCACCGAGCTCGTCGGTGCTGTTGAAGTCGCCGCCGGGAATTTCGGCGCTCTGACCAGGTTCGATGTCGGCTTCCTCGGCATCGCCGGGACTGCAGCCGCCGAGCGTGAGGACTGCTGCCACGACCAGGGCAGAGACAAGCTGGGGAACTGACTTCATGGGCTCCACCCTATCGATGTTGAAGCGGCCCTGTTGACAGAATCCATGGAGCTTTCACACCCTCCGGAGGTATAATACGGGCATCGAATCTGCGATGAAGCGGGGCGAATCACCATGACCGCAGAAGTGAAGAGATCACACAAGTTCATCGATCCGATGAGCCGTCTGGCCAGACGATTCACAAGTGTGAACATCGGCCAGGGACAGAAGGTCGGATACACCGAAGACAGCTCGGAAGGGCGACTGCAGTCCATTGCGACGCATGAAGGGATCAGGCTCTATCGCAATCCCGATGGTTCACACGAAGCCATCGATGAATCACAAGCAGGAGACATGTTCGGCTGACGGGCACGGTCCCAGACCTCGAACTCCACCGTACTCGCGGTCGGATCAGACGAGCACCTCGATGAGTCGCGGTCCGGAGTCAGCCATGCCTGCACTGAAATCACGATCGAGCTCTTCGATCGTCTCGACCCTTGTTGCCGGCACGCCCATGCCCTGTGACAGCGACACCCAATCGATGGCGGGGTTGCCGATATCAAGAAGGGATTCGGCCTTCGGCCCGAAGTCGGGGACGCCGACATTGGACATCTCGTTGCGCAGAATCTGATATTTCCGGTTGGCGAAGATGAGGACAACGATGTCGAGCTGCTCGCGGGCGTAGGTCCACAGCGACTGCGGGTTGTACATTCCCGAACCGTCGGATTCTAAGACGATGACCTTCCGCTCGGGACTCGAGATCGCAGCCCCGGCACCGACGGGGAGTGCCCAGCCGATGGATCCGCCGGTGCCGCCGAGGTAGTCGTGGGGTTGCGACCCAGTCGTCTGGGCGTAGAAGTCCCGGCCGGTGGTGATGGATTCATCGAGCACGATCGCGTTTTCGGGGATGGCTCCGGAGAGCCAAGCGGCCAGTTTCGCCGCAGTGATGGTGCCACTCGGGACGGGTGCGAGTGCCAGCTCTGCCCTCAGGGACGGTTGGGCAGGTGGACTGCCGGCCGCCTCGGCGACTGAACTGCTGTTCCTTCTTGATCCGACCGTCTCACTGAGGGCCTCGAGCGCCTGTTGTGAGTCGGCGCCGATGGGGCTGAGCGTGAAGAACGTGGTGCCCGGTGCGGTGAGTACGCTCGGCTTGTCTGGGTAGGCGAAGAAGGCGACGGGCGGTTTTGCGTCGACGAAGATGAGGGCGTCGAAGTTCTTCAGCAGCTCGACAGACGGTTCGACCGGGTACGGGATCTTCGTCACCGTGGGGCGGCCGGCACCGCGTTCGGTCCGTGCGGCGAAGGTCTCGGCGAGCAGTGTTGCACCGGTCGCCTCGGCTATTCGGGCTGCTGCATCGAGTTGTGCTGTACGCAGGGCACGTCCGCCGAGGAGGATGGCAGTCCGCGGACCGGCCTCCCGCAGGCGTGCGGCTGCGGCGTCGACCTCGGCCGGGTTGATCGAGGTCGGGGTGGGTGCGCCTGCGTTCGGCGGCTGTGTGTACCCATCGGCGGTGTTCCACGCGGTGTCGGCGGGGAGGATGAGCGAACTGATCCGTCCCGGGAGGCTGTAGCCGATGGCGTCGGCGGCGTCCTTGGCGATCACGTTCGCCGATGGTGAGGTGCGCACCCAGTTGCTGAACGGCCGCAGCGCGCCTTCGATGTCAGAGGTCAGCGGTGCGTCGAGGCTGCGGTGGTAGCCGGCATGGTCGCCGATGATGTTGACCATCGAGGTCCGGGCTCGCAGCGCATTGTGCAGGCTGGAGAGACCATTGGCAGCACCGGGACCCAGGTGCAGCAGCGTGGCAGCCGGTTTGTCGAGCATTCGGGAGTAGCCGTCGGCGGCTCCGGTGACGACTCCTTCGAAGAGGCCGAGGACTCCGCGCACGTGGGGCTGTCGGTCGAGGGCTGCGACGAAGTGCATCTCCGAGGTGCCGGGGTTGGCGAAGCAGACCTCGATCCCGTTGTGCCCCAGCGTCTCCAGCAGGCTCTCCGCACCATTCATGCCTTCATCTCCTTCGAAGTCGGTCATGGAGGTATCCCCCATGATCAGCAGTTGCCTCTGTCGTATCACATCAAGAAGTTCTGGTGCTGGAGTGTCTGAATCGGATCTCCTGAAGCACGGCATGGGAATGATCGCCTTGCCTTGTCGGTTGTCTGTGCGTACAGTGGTAGTTGAAGGTTCAACTATCAGCACCATTCGGGCCACTCTTCGTTAGGACGATGACATGAGCACCACCGACAGCGCCTCCTCTCCCACCCAGCAGCGTTCCGCTGTCAATGACACGACCCTCAACGTCGATACCGGCATGGATGCTGTCACCCTGCGAGTCGGCGACCTCGAGAACATGTCAACGTACTACGCGAACGCCCTGGCCATGGAGCCCATCGAAGAGGTCTCGCGCGGCAACGAGGTCCATCGCGTGCTCGGCCGCGGCACCACCCCGATGGTCAAGCTCGTCTCGACCCCGGACCTGCCCGGAGTCGATCCCCGCCAGGCCGGACTGTTCCACACCGCCTTCCTGTACGAGGATCAGGCCTCGCTGGCGGCGACTGTCGCCCATGCCGCGCAGAACACGAACTCACGCTTCGTCGGTTCGAGCGACCACCTCGTCAGCGAAGCCTTCTACTTCACCGACCCCGAGGGCAACGGCATCGAGCTCTACGTCGACCGGGACCGCTCGCAGTGGCTGCACACCACGGACGGCGAGGTGCGCATGGACACGATCTACCTCGACCCCAACGCCTTCCTGGCCGAGCACCTCGACGATCAGATCATTGCCAACACCGCGGCGCAGCCCGGCAAGGTCGGGCACGTCCACCTGCAGGTCGGCGATGTGCCTACGGCACGCTCCTTCTACGTCGACGCACTCGGCTTCGAACCGACCTTCGCCTCGATGCCCGGCGTGCTCTTCGCCTCGGCCGGCGGCTACCACCACCACGTTGCGATGAACACCTGGAACAGCCAGGGTGCAGGACCACGCGCAGCCAGCCTCGGCCTCGGCGACGTTGCGATCACCGTCCCCGGACGCGAAGATCTCGATGCCCTCGTGGCCCGTCTGAGCGCACGCAGCATGCAGTTCGCCGACGACGGCCGTTCGGTGCGTCTCTCCGACCCCTGGGGCACCCAGGTCACCGTGGCCGCCGGCATCAGCTCCGTCGACGACGCGCTGGCGCGGTAAGGCAGCATCCTGACCCAGCGTCAGCCTTAAGAGTCCGCGTGCATGATTTCGCGGGAGCAGAACGTCGTTCGCCGAGTGAATTATCGACATTCTCTTCCCGCGAATTCCGGCGAAGGGCCGCAGAGCCGCACGGCCAGTAAGAGTTGTCGCTGGTTGATGCTGACTGGGCGCGGGTTCGCCGCTCAGGCCGCGGCCGAGACCTCCGGCCGCAGGTTCAAACGGCGCAGCAGCTGCGCGTTGAGGGCGACCACAATCGTTGAGATCGACATCAGGATCGCGCCCACACTCATCGGCAGGACGAACCCGATGGGTGCCAAGACCCCCGCGGCCAGCGGGACCGAGATGAGGTTGTAGCCGGCGGCCCACCACAGGTTCTGCTTCATCTTCCTGAATGTGGCTCGTGAGAGCTCGATGACCGAGAGCACGGACCGCGGATCATCGGATGCCAGGATCACACCGGCCGATCCGATGGCCACGTCAGTGCCGGCACCGATCGCGATTCCGACGTCGGCTGCCGCCAAGGCAGGTGCATCGTTGACGCCGTCGCCGACCATGGCCACCTTGCGGCCCTCACCCTGCAGCTCGGCCACCTTCGCCGCCTTGTCGGCGGGGTGGACCCCGGCGAAGACTCGGTCGATGCCGAGCTCGGAGGCCACGGTTTGAGCCACCGCCTCGGCGTCACCAGTGATCATGACGACTTGTGCCCCGCGCGTGTGCAGAGCGTCGACGGCCTCGCGAGACTCGGCTCTGATCTCATCGGCCAACTTCAGCGCCCCGATGACGTCGCCGTCGGAGAGGACGTGGAGGATGATGGCGCCTTCCCCACTCCACTGCTCCGCGATCGGGGCCTCGCTGACTCCGTGCTCACTGAGCAGATACGGCCCGCCCACGGCCACCTCGGCGCCGTTGACCTCGGCTGTGACGCCGACTGCCGGCGAGGACGAGAAGTTCCTCGCCGTGGGGACATCGAGACCACGCTCCTCGGCAGCCCTCACGATCGCGCGAGCCAGCGGATGCTCACTGTCCGTCTCGGCGGCTGCGGCGAGCGCGAGGATATCGTCTTCCTTGTTGCCCGCCTCGCTGTTTGTGTCGACCGTTTCGACGGCGGAGACGGTCGGTTCACCCATGGTCAGTGTGCCGGTCTTGTCGAAGAGCACCGTATCGACAGTGCGCATGGTCTCGAGCGCCAGCCGGTCCTTGATGAGGACACCGCCGCGGGCCGCGCGTTCGGTCGCAATGGACACGACCAGCGGGATGGCCAGGCCCAGGGCGTGCGGGCAGGCGATGACGAGGACGGTGATAGTGCGAACGACGGCCGAGTCCGGCAGACCCACCAGGGACCACACGAGCGCGGTGATGACGGCCGAGCCGAGGGCGAACCAGAACAGCCAGGCCGAAGCCTTATCGGCGATCCTCTGGGCGCGTGAGGTCGAGTTCTGCGCCTCGGCGACGAGTTTCTGGATGCCTGCCAGAGCGGTGTCGTCGCCGGTGGCAGTGATTTCGAGGCGCAGCCCGGAGTCGGTGGCAACGGTGCCGGCCACGACGGTGTCGCCGGTCGAGCGGCGAACGGTGGTCGATTCTCCCGTGACCATGGATTCGTCCATGCTGGCCGAACCGTCGATGACCCGACCATCGGCGGGGACGGCTGCGCCGGGGCGGACGACGACGGTGTCGCCGAGTTCGAGCTCGGCCGGGTCGACCATCTTGGTCTCGCCGTCGACGATCGCCTCCGCCTCGTCGGGCAGCAGTGCCGCCAGGCTGTCCAGCGCCGAGGAGGTCTGTGCCAGAGAGCGCATCTCGAGCCAGTGCCCGGCGAGCATGATGACCACGAGGAGTGCCAGCTCCCACCAGAAGTCGAGTTCGGCGTCGAGGACGCCGAGTGAGGATCCCCAGGAGGAGAGGAAGGCGACGGTGATGGCCAGGGCGATGAGGAGCATCATGCCCGGATTGCGGTCCTTCAACTCGCTCAGACCGCCGGTCAGGAACGGCTTGCCGCCCCAGAAGTACATGATGGTGCCGAGTATCGGCGAGAGCCACCGCAGCCAGCCGAGAATGCCGGTCTCGGGAACTTCGTAGCCGACGAGGTGGCCGAACATCGGGCTGAAGGCGATGACCGGGATCGCGAAGATGAGCATGACCCAGAAGAGGCGGCGAAATTGAGCGACGTGGTCGCCGTGGCCCGAATGACCCGCGTGGTCGCCGTGGCCCGAATGACCCGCGTGGTCGTCGTGGCCGGAGTGGTCTCCGTGGCCCGAGTGTGCGGCGTGGTCATCATGCCCCGGGTGCACGTTGCGCAGTTCACGGTCAGCGTGACTGCGATGAGCATCGTGGTTCATATGCTCGTCGACGTCGGAGTAACCGGTGTGATTCTCATGCTCGTGCTGTGCTCCCATACCGTCACCGTATACCCCTTGAGGGCATATAACAACGGGCTTCGACCCGGCCCCGTCACGGAGAACCGGAGGGCATTGCGACAGTCGGATGTACAGCGACCTCTGCAATTGCGGGCGGCCACGGCCAACGGTCGGTCAACGGTGGTCGAAGAAGGAGCTTGGGGCGACCACCGGTTACCGACCGTTGGCGGATCGATGAGCCGCGAATGTCGATTCACCGGCGGGGCCCATCAGCCACTCCGGGCCAACGAGCCGCCTCACCTCGCGAGCTGTACACGAGCCGCCTCATCTCGCGAGCTGTACATTGCATAGTTACGCAATTATGGGCAATACTTGCTCATGCTGTTCAACTTCGTATGCGGCGCACAGACAGTCGCATGTCTTCAAACCGGCTCACCGCGAGTCGGACCGGATCAACCCCCGGCTCGCTGACTGAGTCGGCCTCACTGCGGAGGATCTTATGGATCTGCAACTCATTCTGGCGCTCATCGCCGGGATCGCGACGATCGTCGTCATCGTCCTGGCGACCCGCCTCGACGCCTTCATCGCACTTCTGGCGGCATCGGTCGTCACCGGCATCGTCGCCGGCCAGGACCTGCTCTCGATCGTCGACGCCATCACCACCGGCTTCGGCAACACGCTTGCCAGCATCGGCATCGTCATCGGCCTGGGTGTGGGGATCGGCAAGATCCTCGAAGTCTCCGGCGCAGCGGACTCACTGGCCCGTGCCTTCCTGCGTGCCTTCGGCGACGGGCGCGAGGCCTGGGCCATGGGCACCGTCGGCTCTCTCGTGTCCATCCCGGTCTTCTGCGACTCCGGCTACGTGATCATGAACCCGCTGGCCCGCTCGATCGCCCGCGTCAAGCGCGGTGGCTATGTCACCCTCGCACTGGCGCTGGGCTGCGGCATGACGCTGACCCACCACATGGTGCCGCCGACACCGGGGCCACTGGCTGCCACGGGCATCCTCGGCGCCGACATCGGCTCGGTCATCCTCACCGGTGTCATCTTCACGGTCCTTCTCCTGCCGGTCGTCGTCATCTACGCCCGTTGGATCGGCCCGAAGCTCGAACCCGTCCTCAACGCTGCCGTCAAGCACGACGTGTACGGCTCGGTCACGGCCGCCTCGGCGGGAGGACATGCCGTCGAGGGCGGAGGCGACCGAACTGAACACGGCAACGTTGCCACAATGACCGGTGAAGATGCGGATGCCGCAACCACTGCAAGCAAATCAGACGACTCGACGAACACAGCCACCTCCGCCGCAGGCGGCAGCACCGAAGCCGGCAACAACGAAACCGGTGCGACGAAGAATCCGGGAGCCTTCCTCGGCTTCCTCCCGCTCATCGTTCCGCTGCTGCTCATTGTCGGGAACACCGTGTCGACGGCGATCGACAAGAGCGCTCAGGGCGAACTCTCAGGCGATACCTACGAGCCCTCGGCCTGGGTCGCTCCGCTGGCGTTCCTCGGCAACCCCGTCATCGCACTCATGATCGGCCTCATCCTCGCCGTCTACACCCTGCTGCCCCGCATGACCCCACGCAACAAGGTGCAGAACTGGCTGGCCGACGGCGCAGCCTCCGCGGGACTCATCCTCCTCATCACCGGTGCCGGTGGCGCCTTCGGCATGGTGCTGACCGAATCGGGAGTCGGCGACGCCCTGGCCGAGGCGATCGCTTCGATCAGCCTGCCCGCGTTCCTCGTCCCCTTCGTCATCGCTTCCCTCGTGCGCATCGCGCAGGGATCGGGCACGGTCGCAATGATCACCGCCGCTTCGGTCACCGCCCCACTCATCACCCCACTGGGTCTGAGCCCGCTGGTAGCCGTGATGGCCTGCACCGCCGGATCGATGGTCTTCTCCTACTTCAACGACTCGTACTTCTGGGTCGTCACCCGCTTCACCGGCCTCGACGGCATGAATGCCATCAAGGGCTGGTCGGGCATCACCACTGCCGTGTGGGCAGGTTCCATTCCGCTGCTGTTCGTGCTCGACTTGATCGTATGAGCCAGGACAGCCCACGGATCCTCATCGTCGCCGACGACCTCACCGGCGGCAACGCCTGCGGAGCCCTCTTCGCCGAGGCGGGGCTGCGGACCATCACCGTGACCGGAACGAGCCAGTCCGCGAAGGTCAACCTCGATGACCTCCTCGACGACCACGACGCCGTCGTACTCAACGCCGACTCCCGGCACCTGCCGCCGGAGAAGGCCGCTGAGCTCACCGAATCGCTCATCGGCATCACCAGCGACATCGATCTCGTTGCCTGCCGCATCGACACGACCCTGCGAGGCAATGTCGGACCCACCGCCGAGGCTGCTCTGCGTGCCCGCCGGAACCTGACCTCCAGTACGGGGCCGGGTCGAGTGATGGGACTGTGCATTCCCGCTTTCCCCGCCTCGGGACGGGTCACCGTCGGCGGTCGACAGCTGCTCAACGGCCGGCTGCTCGAAGACACCGAGCTGCGCAATGACGTCCGCTCCCCCATGCGAACCTCCGTGGTCGCCGACATCGTGCAGGAGAACACCGATCTGCAGTGCCACACCGTCGAACTCTCGACAGTGCTTGCCGGCCACGATGCGATCCGCTCCGACGTCATCGCTGCGGTCGCTGCAGGCGCGGATGTCATCGTCGCCGATGCGCTCAACAACGAGCACATCGACCTCGTCGCCCGGGCGGTCGTCGACAACGGCCGGGAGGAGACGATCGACTGGGTGTGCATCGACCCGGGGCCGGGCAGCCTCGCACTGGCCCGGGCGCTCCTGCCGCCTCGAAAGACCGAAGCGATCTTCGGGGTCTCCGGATCGGCGACCGAGATCACTCGCACCCAGCTGGCGAAACTCGACGAGGACCCCACGATCACTGTGGTGCGGGCGGCACTCGATGCCGACGATCTGCCCGATGTGCGGGCCACACTCGAGCGGGTCCGCACCGCCGCCTCGGCGCGGGCTGGCGAGTCACAGGCCGATGCGGTGAGAGCCGTCATCGTCGCCACCGTCGTCGATGCCGCCGATCTGCTCGAGCTCACCGACGAACAGTCCGAGTCCATCCCCCGCAGGCTCGCCCAGATCACCGCCGAGGTGATGGCCTCGACCGCTGTCACAGGCCTCTACACCACCGGCGGGGACGTCACCGCTGCGGTGCTGGCAGAACTGGGAGCACTCGGCATGGAGATCGACCGTGAGATCGTTCCCCTGGCCGTGGGCGGACGCATCGTCGGCGGGACCGCCTCCGGACTGCCGATCGTGACGAAGGGCGGACTCATCGGCGACGCCGGCACCGGAGTCCTCTGCCTCGACCATCTCATCCAGGCCGCCGGAAAGAAGAGCGCATGAGGTCTCGAATCTCTGCACACACACGCATCACTCGATCCGAGAACCCATCATTGAGGAGAACGACATGACCGCACCCGTACTTGCCATGACCGTGGGCGACCCGGTGGGCATCGGCCCCGAGATCACCGCCTCGGTGCTCGCCGAATTCTCCGGCCGGAACGACCAGCACGGTGTCGCCGTGGCCGATCTGGCCGTGATGAGGCGGGCCGTGGAGGTCCTCGGCCTCGATGTCGAACTGCGAGCGATCACCGACTGGTCGGTCCCTTCGGCCGGCCAGGGCGTCATCGACGTCTTCGACATCGGCGTACTCGGAGACGACCTGCCCAAGTGGGGCGTTGTCGACGCTCGCGCAGGTCAAGCTGCCGTGACCGCCATCGAGGTGGCCACGAAGGCAGCGATGAATCGTGAGATCGCCGGCATCGTCACCGGCCCCATCAACAAGGAGGCCGTGTGGAAATCCGGCTCCAAACATCTGGGCCACACGGAGATGCTCGGCGAACTCACCGGCGTGACCAAGCAGGACACGATGTTCGTCGTCGAGAGCACGAAAGTGCCTGAGCACAAGCTTCAGGTCTTCTTCGCCACCCGCCACATGTCGCTGCGCAAGGCCATCGACGCCCTCACCGTCGACACCCAGGTCGACTCGATCGAACGTGCCCACCGTGCCCTGCAGCTCTACGGTGTCGCCTCACCGAGGTTGGCCGTCGCCGCGCTCAACCCGCACGGCGGCGAGAACGGGGCCTTCGGAGACGAGGAGATCGAGATCCTGCGCCCCGCTGTCGATCGCGTCATCGACTCGGGGCTCGAGGTGACCGGTCCGATCCCAGCGGACTCGGTCTTCCACCAGGGTCTGACTGGTCGATACGACGGGATCCTCTCCCAGTACCACGACCAGGGGCACATCGCCTCGAAGACCTTCGACTTCGACGGCACGATCTCGGTGACCGTCGGGCTGCCGATCCTGCGGACCTCAGTCGACCACGGCACGGCCTTCGACATCGCAGGTCAGGGCATCGCCGATGCGGGGACGATGCGCTCGGCCTACACCGCGGCGATCGGCTACGCTCCGTTCGTCGACGGCATCCGCGCGGAGTACCTGCCGAAGTAGGATTCTGTCAGCCGACCAACCGACAACCCGAGCAGGCGGCCAATCGACCTGTCGGTCCCAGCATGGGCTCAGCAGAGAAACGGAGCGACACATGGCGATTCGCACGGGCACGCAGAAGCGCCGTGCCGACATCCAGGCGCTGCTGACGACCGGGTCGTGGACCATCGCGCGTCTGGCCTCGGAGCTGGAGACCTCGGAGTCGACGATCCGACGGGATCTGCGTGAGATGTCGGAGACCGGTGAGATCATCCGCACCATCGGTGGTGCCACGGCGAGCGGCTACGTCGAACCGCCGCTGGGACAGCGGATGGAAGCCAACGCCGAGGCCAAGGATGAGATCGCCGCGGCCGCGATGGACTACCTCGGCGATCAGAGTGTGCGCACGGTCTTCCTCGACGCAGGTTCCACCGCCGTCCGGGTCGCCCAACGCATCCGTGAGCGCGGCGACCTCACCGTCTACACACGCGGGCTCGAGGTCGCTCTGGCCCTCGCCCACCCGGCAGGACCCGAAGTGGTCATGGTCGGGGGCCGGGTCTCGGCCAAGTCACACGGGACAACAGGGGCCTTGAGCGATCATGCCCTGAGCCGCATCCACGTCGACCTGGCGCTGCTGGGTGCCGACGCGGTGGATGCGGAGAGAGGCTTGGGCGAGCCCACCTTGGACGAGGCTCGCACCAAGGAGCTCATCTCCGAACGCGCTCGGACAGTGGTGGTCCTCGCCGACAGCTCCAAGACCGGCCGCGAGGTCGCCGCCTGGGCCCCGCTGCCTGAAGGCTGGATCTGGCTCGACGAGCACGGAGCACAGCCTCAGAGCTGAGGCCCACTGCCTCAGGCCACCTTCTGCTCCTTCGCCATCTGCCTCACGTAGATCGGAGCAGCGAACAGCGACGGAAGCATGACGAAGGCCACCGGCACAGCGGTGATGACGATCGCCGACTGCAGTGCGTCGACACCGCCATCGCCCAAGCTGATGAGCACGGCAGCCGTGACACCGATGAGCACCGCCCAGATCGCCCGCAGCTTCGGTGAGGGTACTCCGCTTGTCATGCACGACTGCGACATCGCAAACGACATCGAGTCCGTGGTCGTGGCCACGAAGGTCATCGTCAGAATGAGGAAACCGATGCCGATGACCGTCGACAACGGCAGATTGTCGCTGATGGCCATGACCGCGGCCGGCAGTCCCCCATCCATCAGCGGGCCGGAGATGGATCCGGCCGACTGCCGTTCGAGGTAGATGCCTGTGCCGCCGAGCACGGTGAACCACATGGTCGTGGCAATGGGAGGGAGGATCGTGGTGCTGATGAGCAGGTCCCTCACGGTGCGCCCCTTCGAGATGCGGGCGATGAAGATCGCCATCAGCGGTGCATAGCCGAGGAACCACCCGAAGAAGAACACCGTCCAGCCCGAGAGCCATTCCGTGTCGCCGCGATAGAGCGTCATGCTGAAGAAGTCAGTCATATACAGACCGAAGCCGCTGAAGTAGCTCTTGGCGACGAACCAGGCTGAGCCGAGCACGAGGACCGCAGCCATGAGCGCAAGTGCCATCCAGACATTGGCGCTGCTGAGGAATCGGACCCCGCGACTGACGCCGGAGAAGACACTGACGCCGGCGACTGCGGTGAGCACGGCGATCACGAGCAGCTGAACCGGATAGGTGTCGGGGATGCCGAACAGAGAATTCAGCCCGTAGGTGACCTGCATTCCTAAGAATCCGACAGGGCCGATCGTGCCTGCGGCCACCGAGATGACGCACACCACGTCGACGACGGCGGCAAGCGGACCGGTTGCGGCGCGCTTGCCCAGCACCGGGTAGAGGAGACTGCGTGGACGCAGGGGCATGCCCTTCTCTGCGGCACGCATCATGACGATGGCACCCAGTGATCCCAGAATCGCCCAGGCGAGGAAGCCCCAGTCGATGAAACTAGTGGCCAGAGCGGCGGCCACAGCGTCGAACCCGCTGTGGCCGTCATTGGTGAAGTACGGCGGCGCTGTGGCGTAGTGATACATCGGTTCGGCCGCTGCCCAGAACACTCCCCCGGCCGCCAGCAGCGTCGTCATGATCATCGCGATCCAGCTGAAGCGGCCGAAATCCGGACGTTCCTGGTTGCCCAATCGTGCCTTGGCCCATGGGGTGAAGATGAGGACGAGAGCGATGAGGAACGTCGCCAGCAGGAGGATCTGCCAATACATGCCGAAGATGTTCGCGCATATGGAGAAGGCGGTGCCGACCCACGACGACACCGTGTCCGGAATGATGAGCGCCACAACGACGAACGCGGCGAGGATCCCGACGCTGGCCCCTGCCACGGGGAAATCGATGCGGCTGCGCGGACTCGTTTCGGTGCTCATATCGGAGGCTTGATCTGCCGTCGTCGGTGGTGAGTCCTGCCGCGTTGATCGGGGTTGCTCGGTTGTCTCGTCCATGTGTCTGCTGCCTTTCGGGCTCCACTGCATCCCTTGCCCGAGGTGGGGCCGCATGCTGCCATCGATCGTTGTGTCAGAATTCGCAGCGGTCCAGTCTAGGGCCTGAGAATCCCGGGCGGGGCCTGTCAGGCGCTCCAGACGCCGTGATATCGCTCTCGCCCGGGGCATCCGCCGGAAGTCTGTCGGCAGCTGAGGCATTGACGGACACGGGTGATTCGCCCGGCGGGCCGTGTTCGCATCCGGACCTGTTCCTGCGCCCGGCCCCGTGCGACAATGCATTCAACCGCACGGACATGTCGTCCTTCATCAGGAGGCCCACGATGGCCAAACACGACCTCAGGGAATACCGGGACAAGCGACGGAGCTCGAACACCTCCGAGCCCATGGGTGATGCGTCTGCTTCCGAACCGTCGGGCGATGCGTCGACAACCGGGAAGAGAGGCAAGGCCGAAGAGCCGGTCTTCGTCATCCAACGCCATGAGGCGACGAATCTGCACTTCGACTTCCGACTCGAGATCGACGGAGTCCTGGTCTCCTGGGCCGTCCCGAAAGGCCCCTCGCTCGATCCCTCGACGAAGCGCCTGGCCCATCGGACCGAAGATCATCCCCTCGACTACGCGGACTTCGAAGGTCGCATCGGCGAGGGCTACGGTGCCGGAACGGTGATCGTCTGGGACACCGGAACCTTTGCCAACGCCACTGAGATCGACGGTGACAGCGTGAGCGCATCACAGGGCCTCGACGACGGCCACCTCGTTGTCGACCTGCATGGTGAGAAGCTCAGCGGCGCGTTCGCGCTGACGCAGACGAAGTTGAATGGAGATCCGGCCAACTGGCTGCTCGTCAAGGTCGATGACTCCGGTGCCGACCGACGCCGCAAACCCACGTCGACACAGAACGAATCCGTGCTCAGCGGCAGAGGCAACGACGACATCTGAATGCCGACCTCGGTGCTGACAGCGGCCCAGGGCGAGCGCTCAGAGCTTGGCCAGCGTCTCCATCGCCTGATCGATGCCCTGTCGGTGGCGGGCGATGCCGGCCCACGGATCGTCGCGTTGGGCCAGTCGATTGCGCACCGAGGTCATCGTGTAGTCCCGGGGATCTGTCGACGACAGTTCGTCCCAGGTGATCGGTGCGGCGACCGGAGCTCCGGGACGCGACCTCACAGCATAAGGCGGTACGGCCGTCTGGGCGTAGGCATTGCGTGCGATGTCGATGAGCACCCGGTTCCCGCGCTTGTTCTTCCTCGCCTCGATCGTCAGCAGCTCCGGATCCCGATCGACGAGCGCCCTTGCGCAGTTCCGCGCGAAGTCGCGCACCTCGTCGAAGTCGTGATCGACGATCAGCGGAACCTGCACATGATATCCGCGGGAGCCGGTGGTCTTGACGAATGCCCTCAGGCCCAGTTCCTCCATCAGCTCGCCCACCATCACCGTCGCCTTTCGCACCGCATCGATTCCCGGAGCCGAGGGATCGAGATCGACGATGAGCTGATCCGGATGGTCGAGATCCGCCGAGGTGGCCAACCAGGTATGCGGTGTGATGCTGGCCTGGTCGGCGAGGTAGACCAGACTCTGGGCATTGTTGATCATCACCTGGTCCTGGTCACCGTCCTGCGTTGCGACCCTCACTGCTTCGACGAAGTCGGGGAAATGATCGGGGTACTTCTTCTCATAGAACGACTCCGCGGCGATTCCGTCGGGAAACCGCTGCATCGAAATGGGGCGGTCTCGGGTGTGGGGCAGCATCACCTCGGCGACGTCCGAGTAGTACTTCGCCAGGTCCACCTTGGTGATCGGCCCTCCGTCGTCAGGGCCGAACATCTCTTTGTCGGCCTTGTCGATCGAGACTCCTGCGACTTCCGCTGACGAACTCATCATGCCTCCTTGACGACGTCTTCCGCCCGTTTGTCGTTTCTCAGTCCGAGGTATCTGGGGTGGCGGAGCTGATTCTCCGCCGTCCATTCTGTGAAGGCCACCTCGGCGACGTGTTCCGGTTCCACCCAGTGCCCCTCGCGGGGTATGCGGCCTTTGGTGCACGCGGAGTCCGGGATCTCGATCGCCCTGAGCATCTCATGCAGTTCGCCGAGGTCGTCCTCGCTGAACCCGGTCCCCACCTTTCCCGCGTACACGAGATCCTTCGTGTCCTCCGAATAGTCGTAGTAGCCGAGCATGAGCGCGCCCAGCCCGACCCTCTGGCCCTGCGGCTCGGTGAACCCGACGATGACGAGCTCCTGGCCCGCCTCGCATTTGAACTTCAGCCAGTCCTTCGTCCGGTCGGAGGGATAAGTCGAATCGCGCCGTTTGGCGATGAGGCCCTCCCATCCTCTGCCACAGATTTCGCGGAACCAGTCCTCATCGCCCCGATTGCGATGCGGCGTCCAGCGCAGCGGATCGGTCCAGTCGACGAGGTCGAAGAGCTTCTTCTTCCGTTCGACCAGCGGCCTGTCCCTGAGATCTTCGCCCCCAAGCTCGAGGAGGTCGAAGACGTAGAAGCAGACCGCAATTCCCGAGTTCTCGATGTCGGTGGGATCAGTGAGATTGATCCGAGGCTGCAGTCGGGAGAAGCTGGTCGCAGCCCCGTCGAACGCCACGATCTCACCGTCGATGACATAGGATCCACCTGCCTGCTGTGTGAGGGCGGTGACGACCTCAGGGAACGTCGCGGAATCGTCTCTACCGTTGCGGGAGTACAGGTGCGGTGTCCTTCCTCCGTCGCGAACCGCCAGGCAGCGCTGTCCGTCGAGCTTGCGCTCATAGACCCACTCCTCGTCCCAGAATCGCTCGTGGCGAAGTGTCGCCAGGGCTGGTCTCGGTGCCTCGGACATGCTCACTCCTCCTCGGACTCGATAGCGGTTGTGCCGAACTCGATGGTGGCTGCGGCCGATTGCGGTGTGGTCCGTCTGCGGTCGGGGCCGCTCACACCACCGTGAGGACGAGTTTGCCTGCAGTCCGGTTGGTCTGCAGCTGCTCGTGGGCCGCGGCCGCATCGGCCAAGGGGAAGGTATTCGCGATCGTCGCGCTCAGCTGTCCGGATTCGACAAGCTCGGCGATGGCGAGCATCCCGGCGTGGTCGGCCTCGACGAGGATGTTCTCGATGCGCATTCCCTGCGCAGCCGCCCGCTCCGCCATTCCCTCCATCGGAATCGGAATCGTCGAGACCAGGATGCCGCCGGACTTCATGGTCTGCAGCGAGCGCGGCTGATACTCCCCTCCGATCGTGTCGAGGACGATGTCGATGTCATGGGCGGTCTCGGCGAAGTCGACCTCGCGGTAGTCGATCATCTCGTCGGCACCCAGGCCACGGACGAAGTCGTGCTTCGGGGCACTCGCGGTGCCGATCACGTGGGCGCCGCGGGCCTTTGCGATCTGCACGGCCAGATGGCCCACTCCCCCGGCTGCGGCATGGATGAGGACGCGGTCACCCTCACCCACCTCGGCGGTGTCGACGAGAGCCTGCCACGCGGTCAGTGCTGCAAGGGGAATCGCTGCGGCCTGCACATGGTCGATGTCCTTCGGCTTCGGGACGAAGGCACGGGTCGGTGCGAGAGCGTACTCGGCATGGGCGCCCACCCCGAATGGGTAGGGAAGCATGCCGAAGACCTCATCGCCGGGTTCGAACAGGGTGACGCCGACGCCCACCTGCTCGACGACGCCAGATACATCCCAGCCGAGCACGAATGGAGGTGCCGGCAGAAATGCGCGATGGCCTCGGTGCTTCCAATCCGTCGGGTTCATTCCGGCAGCATGGACGCGGACGAGGATCTGCGACGGACCGGGCTTCGGGATGGGCAGCTGTACCTCGTGGAGGACCTCGGGACCTCCGAGCTCGTCCTGGCTGATGGCTCGCATGGTTGGCTGGGAAGAAGTGTCTGATGTCGATTCGCTCATTGCCCCATCCTCGTGGTTTTCGCTCGCGGACACCAGGGGGTCTGAGGACGCGAGCCGGAGAACTTGACCGCGGACCCTACGCCTCGCTCGGCAACGCGACCGAGTGGTTCGACTACGGCCTCTATGCCGTATCGCGGACCAGGGCCACGTTGATCGCACAGCAGCCTGATTTCAAGGATTCCACCGCCGAGGCGGATTCCGCGACGTCGACCGGGCTGGTGAACCTATTCCCCCTTGAGCTCGAGCAGCACCTTGCCCCGCACGCTGCGGGAGTCCAGTTCACCGATGGCCTTCGCCGCTTCCTCGAGTGGGTGCGTGGCATGGATTGCGGGGTTGAGCTTGCCCGCCGCGACATAGTCGGCCACCGCGTCCCATTGTTCGGCGATGTAGTCGGGCCGCTCGCGGGCCGCGGCTCCCCAGGCCACACCGTCGACGGAGATGTTCTTCAGCAGCAGGCGGTTGACCTTGACCGAGGGGATCTCACCGGCGGTGAATCCGAGAACGAGGAGGCGACCAAACGGGGCCAGGACACGGGTCGAGTCCGTGAAGCGATCTCCCCCGACGGGGTCGAAGACATAGTCGACGCCGTTCGGGTAGAGCTCCTTGGCTGCATCCTTGAACCCCTCGGCCATGACCACGTGTGTGGCACCGAGATCGCGCACGGTTTCGGCTTTGGCCTCGGTCGACACGACGCCGATGACCTCGAGGCCCATGGCCAGGGCCATCTGCACCGTGGCTGATCCCAGCCCGCCTGCGGCACCGTGGACGAGGATGGACTGCCCCGCCTGCGCCTGCGCCCGGAGGCGCAGCGCGAAGTCAGCGGTGAGCACATTCATCGGCATACCGGCCGCATGGGCCAGGCTGACTTCGTCGGGCACGGGCACCGTCTGCTCGTCGGCGGCGACCATGAATTCGGCGAAAGATCCCTTGCCGGGGATCGCGGCGACGCGGTCGCCGGAGGAGAATCGCGAACCGGCACCGGCTTCGACGACAATGCCGGCGGCTTCGGAGCCGAGGACGAACGGCAGCTCGTGCTTGGTCTGGTACATACCCCGGGTCTGGAGCAGCTCGGGGAACGTGACTCCCGCATAGGCAACCTCGATCAGGACCTCGCCCGAACCTGGACTCGGACGATCCACCTCGGCGATCTCCACATCGTCCGGACCGGTCAACGTGGCAACGCGAATGGCTCTCATGATTTCCTCACTTCTGGTGAAAGGTGTGTGCTGATGGCAACTGACTGCTTGGTGAAAGAGTGTGGGATGACCCATTCATCACTATCACATTCGGCCGTGACGAGCATCACGATTTCAGCTTGACTCTCACGCCCGGTTTGAATACTGTAAACGAAACTGAACGATTGTTCACTCGGGAGGGTCGACGTTGACCACAGCACCTGCAGGATTCGATACCAGAACCATCGGACGATGGATCTCGGACAGATTCGGGGTCACGGACTTCGACGTCGAAGTCATGTCCATCGGACGCTCGAACCTCACCTTCACCATCACCGTCGACGGACTGCCGCGCTGGGTGATCAGGCGCCCTCCGCTCGGGCACTCCGGGGGAAGTGCCCACAACGTCGCACGCGAAGGCCGGATCATGGCCGCGCTGGGCGACAGCACCGTACCGGTGCCCCACATCGTCGACATCGTCGATGACCCCGAGGTCCTCGATGTGCCCTTCGTGTTCATGGAGCACTGCCCCGGCTTCGCGATCAATGAGCCCGCCGACTGGGCACGCATTCCCGACGGTCCCGGCCCTGACGACAAGCGTTCGTGCGCGTTCGGAATGATCGACACGCTGGCCGCCATCCATCGTGTCGATGTCGACGAGGTGGGGCTGGGGGATCTGCGTCGCCCAGGCGGGCTCATCGAACGGCAGCTGCGTCGCTGGCTGGGCCAGGTCGAGGACATCGCACTGCGCGACATCCCGATCATCCGCGAGGTCCACGATGCCCTCCTCGAAACCATGCCGGATCCGGCCCGAAGCCCCGTCGGCCTGGCCCATGGTGACTACAAACCCAACAACATGATCTTCGCCCCTGAGGGCACGGTCAACGCCGTCGTCGACTGGGAGCTGACCGCCATCGGCGAGGTGCTCACCGATCTGGGCTACTTCATCGCCATGCTCACCGTGCCCGAGCAGTACACGAGCATCTGGGTCCCCACCCCGGAACTCGGCTTTCCCACCTCCGACGAGCTCATCGACCGCTACCAGGAGGTCAGCGGCCACGAGGTCCACGACGTCGGGTACTACGAAGCCTTTGCCATGTGGAAACTGGCCTGCATCCGCGAAGGCGTCTACACCCGGCTGCTCACAGGCAAGATGGGCGATCTCGACCTCGACCCGGAAACTGCGGGCGCCGGCGTCGAGGACTTGGCCCGGCAAGCCCTGACCATTCTGGAGAAAGCGTGAGCACCGCCGGCGTGAACTCTGCAGCAGGCTCACCCGCGGCGGGGGCACGAATCGTCAACGGCACCCGAGCCATCGTCACCGGTGCGGCCGGCGGTATCGGTGCCGCTCTCGCCGCCGAACTGATCTCCCGCGGCGCCACCGTCGTCCTTGCCGACATCTCCGCCACCGTCGCCGACACCGCCTCAGCACTGAATACCGACACCGCCTCGGGGTTCGAATCCGGTGCCCACGCCTGGGTCGGTGACGTGTCCTCGGTGGCAGGCATCGACGAACTCATCGCCTTCGCCGACGACCGGCTCGGCGGGGTGGACATGTACTTCGCCAACGCCGGCATCATCGGGCCCGGCGAACTGGGCGAGAACGATGCCGACTGGGATGCCATCATCGACGTCAACCTGCGGGCACATATCCGCGCGGCCCAGGCCCTCATCCCCCGCTGGCAGGAAGCCGGTGAAGGACATTTCGTCGCCACCGCCTCGGCGGCGGGCCTGCTCACCCAGATCGGATCGGCAGCCTACAGCGTCACCAAACACGCCTCGGTCGGCTTCGCCGAATGGCTCGCTCTGACCTACCGCGACGACGGCATCCGCGCCTCGGTCATCTGCCCGATGGGAGTGGACACGAACCTGCTGAGCGCAGCGGGATCCGCGGGGCCTGCCCAGAGCGCAGTCACCGAGGCCGGCACGGTGCTGGCCCCCGACGATGTCGCGTCGATCGCCCTCGATGCGGTCGAAGCGGGAACGTTCCTCATCCTCCCCCACCCCGAGGTGCTCGATATGTATCGCATGAAGGGCAGCGACTACGACCGCTGGCTCAAAGGCATGAGCCGCTATCAGCACCGACTCAACGAAGCGAACCGACTCAACGAGGAGACCACACATGCTGGAAACGACTGACCGCGGCCGTGACTATCAGGAGCGTCTGACGACGTTCATGGAGGACTTCGTCTATCCGGCGGAGCCCGTCTATGCCCAGCAGATGGCGGCGGCGAACAGCCCGCACACTCAGCCGCAGATCCTCGAAGACCTCAAGGCCGAGGCCAAGAGCCGGGGTCTGTGGAATCTCTTCCACCCCGATCCCCAATGGGGTCCAGGGCTGACGAACCTCGAATACGCTCCCCTGGCCGAGATCACCGGCCACAGCATCGGGATCGCCCCGGAAGCCATCAACTGCAATGCCCCCGACACGGGCAACATGGAGGTCTTCACCCGTTTCGGCACCGACGAGCACAAGGAGAAGTACCTGGGGCCGCTGCTCGACGGCACAATCGCCTCGGCGTTCGCCATGACCGAACCCGCTGTCGCCAGCTCCGATGCGACGAACGTCGAGATGCGCATGGAGCCCACGGATGACGGGTTCGTCCTCAACGGCCGCAAATGGTTCGCCTCGAACGGCATGCACCCCAATTGCCGAGTCCTCATCGTCATGGGCAAGACCTCCCCCGACGCCGAGGTGCACCGACAGCAGTCGATGCTCGTCGTCCCGATCGACGCCCCCGGTGTCACCGTGGTGCGCAACCTGCCCGTCTTCGGCTACCACGATCGGGAGGGCCACGCGGAGATCACCTTCGACAACGTCCGCGTCCCGTCCAAGGACATCCTCAAGGGCGAAGGTGAGGGCTTCGCGATCAGCCAGGCCCGTCTGGGACCGGGGCGCATCCATCACTGCATGCGCGCGATCGGTGCCGCCGAGCGCGCCCTCGAACTCATGGTCAAACGTGCCGATGAACGTGTGACATTCGGTGAGAAGCTGTCGTCTCGGGCGAACATCCAGGAGTGGATCGCCGAGGCTCGGATCGAGATCGATCAGGCCAGGCTGCTGACGCTGCATGCGGCGGACATGATGGACAAGCACGGCAACAAGGTCGCGAAGAACGAGATCGCCGAGATCAAGGTTGTGGCTCCAGCCACGGCGCTGAAGATCATCGATCGCGCGATCCAGGTCCACGGCGGTGCCGGTGTCACGGAGGACTTCCCATTGGCCAGCATGTGGGCGCACATGCGCACCCTGCGCCTGGCCGACGGCCCCGATGAGGTGCACAAACGCAGCATTGCGCGCAACGAGATGAAGAAGTACCGCAAGTAGGCGGATCGGCTGTTCGAAACCCTCTTTCAACAATTTCGACACACCATTCAACGATGAAGGAAGTGAAGCGATGAGCACGTGGGCAGATACCCGTCCCTGGTTGAAGACCTGGGGAGATCTCGCGAACAAGCCGTACACCCTGGAGAAGTCCACGACCCTGCAGGATCTGGCGTCGACCGTGGCCACCCACGGCCGCGAAGAGGCCCTCAGCTACTACGGTTTCGGGCTGACCTGGTCCCAGTTCGACCAGTATTCCACTGCGTTCGCGGCCTATCTGGTCGAGCACGGCATCGCTGTCGGCGACCGGGTGGCCATCTATGAGCAGAACACCCCCGCCTTCATGATCGCCACCTACGGCATCTGGAAGGTCGGAGGCGTCGTCGTTCCCCTCAATCCCATGTATCGCGGGGAGCTCGAGCACATCTTCGCCGACGCCGAGGTGAAGGGGCTTGTGGTATCCAAGGCGGCGTTCCTGGGTCGCGTGGCTCCCTATGCCGCGGCATTGCCGGTCGTCGTCCTCAGCGACGACAGGAGTTTCCAGGTCGACGGGCCCGAGGCGATCTTCTCGATGTTCGCTGACCTGCCAGGTGCCCCCGGTGAGAATCCGGGCCCCGACCAGGTGCCGAATCTCCCCGACTTCCAAGCCGTTGTCGAGTCCCGCCTGGACACCGGTTTCACTCCTCTCATTCCCGCTCCCGAGGACGAAGCGATCGTCGTGTACACCTCGGGGACCTCGGGCAAAGCGAAGGGTGCGTCTGCGACTCACGCCTCGGTGTCGAGCAATGCCCGCTACTGTGTCCGGACGCCGACGTTCGAACCCGGCGACGGCTTCCTCACGCTGGCCCCGATCTTCCACATCACCGGGTTCGTCTGCCAGTTCATCGCCGGTGTCAGCGGTGGCGCGCGGCTGATCCTCAACTATCGATTCGATCCGGGCTCCCTTCTCGAACTCTTCCTGCGGGAGAAGCCGACGTATATGGCAGGCCCGGCCACGGTCTACACCGCAATGCTTGCCCATCCCAGCGCGACGGCGGAGCACTTCGCATCGTTCAAGCGGATCATGTCGGGTGGTGCACCCCTGCCCGAGGGCTTGGTGACGAAGTTCGAACAGAAGACCGGCGTCTACATCGGGCAGGGCTACGGTCTGACCGAGACCTGTGCGCAGGTGGCGACCGTCCCACCGGGGCTGAGGGCGCCGGTCGATCCCGACAGCGGCAACCTCTCCTGCGGTCTGCCCCAGCCGGACACCATGATTCGCATCCTCGACGACTTCGGTGAGCCCTTGGGCCCGAACGAGATCGGCGAGGTTGCCGTCTCGGGACCTGAGGTCGTCGCCGAATACATCAACAATGAGAAGGCAACAGCCGAGCAGCTCCCGGATGGGGAGCTGCGCACCGGCGATGTGGGGTACATGAACGAAGACGGCTGGCTGTTCATCGTCGACCGCAAGAAGGACATGATCAACGCCTCCGGCTTCAAGGTCTGGCCGCGGGAGGTCGAGGACGTCCTCTACACCCATCCGGCGATTCAGGAGGCAGCAGTCGTCGGCATCCCCGACGAGTATCGGGGTGAGAACGTTGCCGCGTTCGTGACTCTGCAGTCGAGTCCCGAGGCCGATGCCATCACCGAGGCCGAGATCGTCGAATTCTGTCGCGAGAAGTTGGCCTCCTACAAGGCTCCGCGGCAAGTGACCATCATCGACGAGCTGCCGAAGACCAGCTCAGGCAAGATCCTGCGGCGCACGATTCGTGCCGATGCCGTGGCTGCTGCCGAGGCAGCGAAGGCCGGGGCGGTCGGCTCTGACTGATCCAGAAGCGTGCGCGCGCTGCCAATGATGTCAGCCGGTCACGGCCGTCGTATCCGCTTGATGCGGCGGCCGTGTCTGTCTGCGCAGGCCGCAGCCGTCGGATCCGGCTGGGTCTGCATGCGCGATGCTCGGTTACGTCAGGCTCACAGACTTCGCTCCGCCGAGGCGAGCGAAGCGGTCGGGTTGGCAGGTGAGCAGGATGACCTGGGCGCTCTGGCCGACTGTGGAGAGGATGACGTTGAGTGCGTTGAGACGTTCGGCATCGGCGAAGCCGAAAGCATCGTCGAGAACCACGGGCGCCCCCGAATCGCTGTCGACGAGAGTGGCCACTGCGAGTCGGCCGATGAGCGCCAGCTGTTCCTTCGTCCCTCCCGACAGTGATTCGAAGGGCACTGTGCGTTCGTCCAAAGTGCGTGAGACGATTTCGAGATCCTCGGAGACCTCGACCGACAGTCCTTGTCCGAAGACCAGTCTGCCCAGCTTCTCAATCTGCTCCTTGAAAGGAGCCACGTACTTCCGCTGGGATTCTTCCTTGTGTTTGAGGACAGTGGTGCGCAACAGGTTGATCGCCGTCGCCTGACGGCCTAGTCGTGTCTGCTTCCTGCGGGCCGACTCCATCGTCTCTTCGGCGGCCGCGAGTTTTTCATAGATGCCTTCGCTGGCACGATCGTCGATGAGAGCCGACAGGCGATCGACTTCCTGACGCACTTCTTCTCGCTGTGCTTCCTTGCTGCCGACGAGTTGCCGCACGTTCTGCAGCTGCATCTCCAAGGTCTCGGGATCTGCTGCTTCGTAGGCGACTCTCGCCTCGTCAACCTGCGAGCCCACATTCGTCGCTCGGGCCTCGGCAGACGTCACTTCTTCATCCAGATCGGCGTCAGAATTCGTCTTTCGGGCCTCCGCCAGACTGCTCGTCAGCCGCTCGTGTTGAGTTTCGGCTTCTTTCAGGCTGGTCTGGGCCCGGACCGTCTCCACTCGCGCGTCATCTCGGCTTGTGCGAGTTCGTTCGAGCTCGATGCGAGTGGAGTCCACCGCGGATTGAGCGTCGTCGACGGTCGCCTCGGACTCGGCGACTGCCGTTTCGAGCTCGCTGAGGCTCCGGTCACGAGTCTGGCTGTCCACCTCGGCACCATTCCCAGCTTTGTCATCGGTGCTTGCGCTGGTTCCATCGGCTCCGAGGATCTGCTGTGCGCGAGCGAGCGCGGCTTCAAGCTTGTCGCGCTTGTCCTGGCCCAGGAGCACCTTGAGCGTCGAATCCGCCTCTGCCATGACAGCTTCTGCATCCGCGCGAACGTTGGCCTTATCCCGGGCCTGGGACACAGAGTCGATGTCGAGGCGTTCCAGCTCCGCTTCGAAGGCTCCCTTCGCTGAGGTCAGTGCTTTGTCCAACTCAACGGGAGATGCTCCTGGGCGCACGGTGATGTCGGCGACGCCGTCGATCATGATTCGCACGTCCTTGAGTGCTGCGAATTCTCCGCTGTTTCCTTCGCCGAGTTCTGTTCCGTCGATGTTCAGGGCCCGTGTCCCGAGCTGTTTCGCTTCGATCTGCGCTGCGGCGGAGGTCTTCGCGTGCTCGGCAATCCGCACCTCCGTCTCGAGGGAGCTCAGTTTCTCGACGTCCTTGGTCGTGACCGTGATCGATCCGATCGTCGCCTGCGCACGGCTCTTCTTCTCATCATGCTCGCGGATAGCCTCAAGTCGGCGGGTGAGATCGGACAGTTCTGCACGTGCACGGGCTTTGGCCAGGGTTTTGGCAGCAGCCTTCGCCTGCGCACGAGCATCGTCGACTGCGCTCTGCTTCTCCTCGAGGGCCTTCTGGAAGCGATCGAAGTCGGAGTCCTTGTCACCCTGGGCCGATTCGAGCTCAGCGACAGTCTTCCCAGCCTCTGTCACCGCGCTCTGGGCATCGGTGGCGTCAGCGATAAGTTGTGTGCGTCTGTCCAGCGCCTCCCGAGCGATCTGTTCATCCCGCTGTGCCGACTTCGCGTGATCCACCGCCTGGTCGAGCACTGCTTTGAGTTCGGCCACCGCCTTCGCCGCCTGCTCGGCTTCATCACGATCGGCGAGGGCCTGGGTCAGCTGGGTGCGCACCGTTTCCAGACGAGCGGCGGCTCGGGCATGGTTGTCGACGAGATCGTCCATGCCACGACTGCGTTCACGCAGTTCCTCGAAGGCAGCTTCGACGACAGGGACCTGAGCGTTGATGTCCTTGTACTCCCCTGTCTCTCTGCCGGACTTGGTGAAGTACTTCAAGTACTCGGCTTCGACCTGGTCGAGGAAGTCATCGTGGTCGGCGACCTCGACACCCGATTCGTTGAGCGCGGAGTGCAGGGCTTTGATCTGAGCCAGCGGAGCTTGTGCCAGACTCTCCCCCTGTGCCACGTCGAGTGCGACGAGGAGATCGACGTCGACAGTGTCGGCGAGGATCGACAGGAACCGATCGTGGGCATCATCGCTGCTCAGCTGTTCGGGCCTGGGTCTGATGACGCTGAGTTCGGTGAAGGGCTGTTTGATCCACCGCTTCCGGTACTTGAGCTCGTAGTCACCGGTGCTCAGGTGCAGTTCCACCTCGGGGCCGGCATCGACGCCGACAGGCTGTGTCTCTTTGACGCTGGCCTTTCGTGAGCTCGATTTGTCCTCCCTCAGATGAGTGATGGCTTCATGGATCGAGGACTTGCCGACCTCGTTCGGCCCTTCGACGACGGTGACGCCGTCGCCGAATTCGACGCGGGAGTCCGCGATGCCGCGGTAGTTGCGCAGGTGGATGGAATGGAATTTCATGATCCGCTCCTCGCAAATCGGTACAAGAGCCCCAACGCGTCCTGTGCCGCCGACGCTGATAGGTCCTCCCCTGCAGCCGTCTCCGCCAATTCGTCGAGAGACTCCTGCAGGTATCCGCTCAGGCCGAGCCCGGCGAAATCCTCGTCGGCGGCGACCACAGCGATGTCCGTATGCCGCTCCCACAAGGACACGAGGGCGAACAGGTCAGTGGCGTGGTCGAGGATATCGTCGAGTCTCGACTTCGCTGCCGTGGACAGGGTTCCTCTGAGGATGAGCCACACTGCTGTGCTGTCTTTGTCCGGGATGCCTGCCAGCCGCTGTTCGAGGTGGCTGACGTCCTCATCCGAGTTCACGTCCTCCTCTACGACGAGGTAGGACCAGCGGCCGATGTGCATCTTCTCGACCGAACTCGCATGTGACTGTGCATCGATGTCGACGAGGAGAACATTGCCGGGATCGTCCTCCCGCCGGGAAGTCACTTCTGGGGCCCCGGAGTACCAGATGCGCTCATCCACGGCGTAGGTGGCGTGTCTGTCCCCCAGTGCGACGAATTGGGCACGGTCCTCTCGCAGCACGGTCTTGAGGCTGTCGACGTCGATCGTGGCCAGAGATTCGCGGTCGGGGTCCAGAGTGCTCACGGCGCCGTGCCCGGCGATGATGCGCACCTTGCCCGGAGCCGCCTCGGCGAGGTTCTGTGTTGCTTGGGCGACGAGGTCACCTTGCGGACGTTTCGAGAACCAGGGGGCTCCGATGATCTCGACGCCGGGACGGACCTCGAAGGGTTCACTGTCACGCAGGACATGGACATGGCCAGGCTGACGGGAGGTGAAGGCGTGCGAGTCGTAGATGGAGGCGGCGTCGAGAGGGTCGTGATTGCCCGGCAGCAGAACGACGGGCACGGTGAAGGCGGCCAGGGCTTCGAAGGTGCGGGAGATGATGGCGCGGTCGAGCTGATTCGACTCGAACACATCACCGCAGACGACGACGAAGTCGCAGGACTGTTCGGCAGCGATCTCGCCGATGCGCTTGACGGCGTCGAGGCGGGCACGGTGAAAGCGCGGGCGTGCTTCGGTACTGAGATAGTGGGCCGTCATGCCCAGCTGCCAGTCTCCGGTGGCGACGAATCTCATGGGTTCCTCCTTGGCTCTCGCCCATCCTATATATGCACACCCACCCTACGGACAGGCGCTGACGTGAAAGGTGCACGATCACCCGCTGGCCAAACGTGTGGAGGTAGCGCACAAATGACGCACCCTGAGCACGTTTGCCCAGCGGTTCTCGTACGGACCGCCGCCGTGCGGGAGGTGACAGCACGTTTGCCGCACTGCTACGAGGGTGGTTACGGCGAGCGCCGCTGCCGCGAGAGCTGCCGACACTGCGATGCCCACCTGGTGCGAGGCGACCCTAACTTAGGTTAGGCTATGTTTCATGGGTGATTATGATTCTGTCCACGCACGTAGCCGAGACTCGAATATGACGACGTTGCACGCCTCCGGCCTGCACCTGGGATACGAGCGCACACCGGTCGTCCATGACGTGTCGCTGACCATCGCCCCTGGGCGCGTCACCGCACTCATCGGCCCCAACGGCAGCGGCAAATCGACCGTGCTGCGATCCCTGGCACGTCTGCACCCGATCGGCTCCGGTGACGTCACCATCAGAACCACAGGATCGGCCAACCCAACCGCCCCGGCCACCTCGACCAGAGCACTGTCGGCACGCGAGTTCGCCCGCACGGTCACTCTGCTCTCCCAGTCGCGGCCGCATCCTTCAGGGCTGAGCGTGCGCGAGGTCGTCGCCTACGGCCGTCATCCGCACCGTCGCCGGTTCGCCTCACTCACCGACCCCGACAGGGCAGCAATCGACAAGGCCCTGGAACTGACTGGAACCGCACGAATGGCCGACCGCTCCGTCGACCAGCTCTCCGGCGGCGAACTCCAGCGCGTGTGGTTGGCCACCTGCCTGGCCCAGGAGACCGGGGTCCTGCTGCTCGACGAGCCCACGAATCACCTGGATCTGCGCTACCAGGTGGAAATCCTCGACCTCATGCGCGATCTGGCCGACGACCACGGAACGGCGGTGGGAGTCGTCCTCCACGACCTCAACCACGCGGCCGCCGTGGCCGACGATATCGTCCTGCTCAGCCAGGGCCGGATCCGATCAGCAGGCACCTGCGAAGAGGTCTTCACCGCCGAGGTGCTCACCGAGGTCTACGGGCTCCCCATCACCACGCGCCTGGACGACGACACCGGAATTGTCCGGATCGAGGCGCTGCCCCGCCGTCGTCGCCCTGCCCGTGCCACCGCGCAACTTGCGCGAGCGGTCTGACCGCTCGCGGCCACCAGGAACGGCCCACCAGCCAACAGCTGCCGCCCAGCACCACACTCGTCACCACCCAGCACCACCGCCATCATCACTGTCGAACTCATGCTCAGAAAGAAGCCATGTCCCTTTCCACACTGCCCCGGACTCGTCCGCGCAAGCCGCTGCTCGTCCTCGCCTCCGTCTCTGCCGTCTGCGCCCTCGCCCTGTCGGCGTGCGGCACCACCTCCACCGATGCCTCGGCGAAGGAGGACACATCGACATCAACCTCCGGCGACTGCGCCGAAGACTCGAGCACCACCTCGGCGGATCCGGTCTCCGTCAAAGATGACACCGGACATTCCATCGAACTCGACTCCCCCGCAGACACAGTCGTCTCACTCGAATGGCAGTACACCGAGGACCTGCTCTCCCTGTGCGTCGATCCGGCTGCAGTGGCGGATGCACAGGGCTTCACCACCTGGGACACGGCGGAGAAGCTGCCCGAGGACACCACGGACGTCGGCACCCGCCAGGAACCCAACGTGGAATCGATCCTCTCGGCCAACCCCGATCTCGTCATCATCGAGACGACTTCCCGCGATGACAAGATCGTCGGGCAGCTCGAGGACCAGGGCATCCCCGTGATGGCGATGACCGGAGCCGACGGCAAGGATCCGATCGGATACATGAAGGACACCTTCTCCACCCTCGCCGAGGTGACCGGCCGCGGCGAGCGCGCCGACAGTGTCCTCGACGACTTCGATGCCAAGGTCGAGGAGTCGAAGAAGGCGATCGAATCCGCCGACCTCGAGACTGAGGAATTCGTCTACTTCGACGGTTGGGTCAACGGCTCGAACGTGGCGCTGCGTCCCTTCGGTCAGGGATCCCTCTTCGGCGAACTGGGCGAGGAGCTGGGCCTGAAGAACGTCTGGACCGGTGAAGTCGATCCGGCCTACGGTTTGGGACAGACCGACATCGAAGGCATTTCGAAGGTCGGCGACGCGAACTTCTTCTACACCGGAACCGACGATCCCGAGTCCGAGGACTTCGTCGACCTGCTGAAGAAGAACGACATCTGGTCGAACATCCCCGCCGTCAAGGACGAGCGCACCCATGCGTTCCCCTCCGGCATCTGGACCTTCGGCGGACCCAAATCCTCCGAGCAGGCCCTCGACGCCTACGTCGACGCACTGACCAAGTAGTCCATGACCGCACCCACGACGCTGCCCACCACCTCGGCGGATGGCCCCACCGAACGGACAGGTGCTGCCCCCGCGCGAGGAGTCGGGGCCATCGGGGCTCTCTCGGCCACCGGTGTCCTCCTCGGTCTGGTCCTCGTCCTCGCGCTGCTCTCGGCCTGGCACATCACACAGGGCACCTCGGGGATCGGTTTCAAGGACCTGTTCGCGGTCCTGACCGGGACCGCCGGCTCTCCCGCCGAGGTGGGTCCGAGTGCGCGTGACATCCTCCTCGGATCCCGGCTTCCGCGCGTGGGTGCGGGGATACTCGTCGGCGTCGCCCTCGGCGTGGCCGGAGCGCTGTTCCAGTCCTTGGCCCGCAATCCGCTGGCCTCCCCGGACACCCTTGCCGTCACGGGCGGTTCGTACTTCGCGGTCACCGTGGTCACGGCCTTCGGGCTTGCGATTCCGATGTGGGCCTCCGGAGGCGTCGCCTTCATCGGGGGTCTCCTCGCTGCGGCTCTCGTCCTCGGGCTGGCCGGTGGTGCGGCGTCGTCGACGACTCGCCTCGTGCTCGCCGGGACCGCGACGGCTCTGGCACTGCAGGCGGGGACGTCGACGCTGCTCATTCTCTTCGCCGAGGAGACGACGAGTCTCTATTCCTGGGGGTCGGGCACCCTCAACCAACTCGATGGGACAGCGGCACTCCGCAGCATTCCCGTCATCGTCATCATCATCGCCGCCGCCATCGCCCTCTCACGACGACTGGATCTGCTCAGCCTCGGCGATGATGCCGCTTCTGTCCTCGGTGTTCCGATCCGCTCCACCCGGGCAGTCGGGATTCTGCTCGCTGTCATCCTCACCGCCACGGCCGTGACCCTGGCGGGGCCGATCGGGTTCGTGGGACTCTGCGCTCCGGTCATCGCCCGACTGCTCGCCCGCCTGATCCCGGTGCTGGGCAAGCATGCGGTGCTGATTCCGGCCACGGCCCTCATCGGCGCGATCATCGTCATCCTCGCCGATGCGCTGCTGCGTGCCATCGTCGGAGCCAACGAGGCGATCACCCTGCCCTCGGGTGTGACGACGACGGTCCTCGGTGCAGTCGTCCTGGTTCTGCTGGCGCGGTCCATGCGGTCTTCGGGGCCCACGCAGGCGACTTCGGCTGCTCGGTCGCGTGCGCACGGACCTCGTCGCGCCGCGCTCATCATCGCGTTCGCCTCGGTGCTGCTGATCGTCGTGGCGATCCTCGGCCTGCTCACGGGTGAACGGTTCTACCTCCTCGGCGATGTCGTGCTGTGGGTCCAGGACCAGGCGGCACCTGTCATCTCCTTCGCCTTCGACTCCCGGGCCCCGCGTGTGGCGGCCGCGCTGGCGGCTGGTGCTGCACTCGGGTTGTCGGGAACGTTCGTCCAAGCCAGCGCCCGCAACCCGCTGGCCGAACCGGGCCTGCTGGGCATCACCGGCGGTGCCGGGCTGGGCGCAGTCATCGTCGTCACCCTGGTTCCAGGAGCCACCGTCGTCCTGATCTCGAGCGTCGGGGTCCTCGGTGCTCTCCTCGCCTTCGCCATCGTCTACGGTCTCTCGTGGCGCGGTGGGATGAACACCGACCGTCTCGTGCTCATCGGCATCGGCATGTGGTTCGGCTTCACCGCGCTGACCACTCTGTTCCTCATCCGCGCGAACCCGTGGGACACACCGGCCCTGTTCACCTGGCTCTCCGGTTCCACATACGGTCGAGTCTGGGCCGATGTCGCACCCGTGACCCTCGTCCTGCTGGCCGCGATCCCACTGGCCATCGTGTGGACGCGTGAGCTGGATCTGCTGGCCCTCGACGACGATACGCCGAGGCTGGTCGGAGTCCCGCGTGAGCCTGTCCGTCTGGGTGTGCTCATCACCGCCGCAGTGCTCGCCGCAGTCAGTGTCTCCGCGGTCGGCGTAGTCGGATTCATCGGCCTTGTCGCCCCACACGCCGCCCGGGCGCTGGTCGGCAGCCAACATGCCCGGGTGATCCCGACGGCCATGCTCCTCGGCGCCCTGGGTCTCGTCGTCGCCGATGCCGCGGGCCGCACGATCATCGCACCTGCGCAGATCCCTGCCGGCCTCATCGTCGCGCTCATCGGCGCCCCGTACTTCGTATACCTGCTGGCCCGCTCGCGCGCCTGAGTGGCAGGGGGCGGTGCGGCGGTGCGCTTGCCGGCATCCGCTTGCCAAACGTGTGGGAGTAGAGCACACATGACGCACCTGTGCATGTTTGGCACGCGAATACCTCAAGGCGCTCCGCAGGGTTCCCCAACGGGAATTGCCAGTTGCCTCAATAGTGGCTGCGGCGGACTCGGGGTCGCTCCCACCAGAGGCAAGGCTCCCACCTGGTGAGACATTGGCAGAATGCCACACCGGAAAACACTCAGCGTTGTGGCATGGCTGATTGAACGGACGCTGATTGGGACTTAGTGTGATCTGCAACACCTACTGTAAGGACGATCACATGAAGATCCGCCTCCCCCGCCGAGCGCTCGCGATCGGTTCTGCCCTTGCTCTCACATTCGGTCTGGCCGCATGCAGCGGAGGAGACTCGGAAGGCGGAGCGGCGGGTGACGCAATCGTCGCTGAGACCGCCTTCAACCTCAAGACGATCGATCCCCACCGCCAGTTCGAGTTCACCGGCTCGACGATCGACAATGCGATCTATCAGACGGCCCTCGAATTCGAAGACGGCGACCTGACCAAACCCACCGACGGCCTGTGCTCGTACGAGATGTCGGACAACGACAAGAAGATGACCCTGACGCTCAAGCAGAAGGACGCGAAGTTCTCCAATGGAGATCCCGTCACCGTCGACGACATCGTCTTCTCCTTCAAACGCCTGCAGGGCATCGAAGGCAACCCGTCCTTCTTCCTCGACGGCGTCACGGTGAAGAAGGTCGACGATGAGACCATCGAACTGATCAGCAAAAACCCCAACCCTGCGCTCCCCTACATTCTGCCCAACTCCTCGATCGGCATCGTGAACTCCAAGGTCGTCAAGGACAACGAGGGCACCACCGATGAGAACGACGGCGCCGAGCAGTTCCTCAACCAGAACTCACAGGGATCGGGCCCGTACAAGGTCGAGACCTACGACGCCGACAGCAAGGTTGTGCTTACGGCCAACGAGCACTACAACGGCCCGGCGCCGAAGTTCTCCAAGGTCGTCCTGCGCAATGTCTCCGCCGAAACTCAGGTGACCGACATCCAATCGGGCCAGGCAGACGTGTCCTTCGATCTCAGCTCGGACCAGGTGGAGACCCTCGACAAGAACGCGGTCCAGATCTCGTCCCTGCCGTCGACGCGCAGCATCTACATCTTCAACAACACCGATGAGGAGATCGGCGGTCCCACGGCCGATCCCAACTTCAGGAAGGCCGTCGCCTCGGCACTGGACTACGACAAGATCCTCGACCTGGCCGGTGAGAACGGCCAGCGCATGGCCAGCCCGGTTCCGAATGAGTTCAACGGCGCCGTGCCCAAGGACCAAGCACCGGACCGTGACCTGGACAAGACGAAGAAGCTGTTGGACAAGGCCGGCTACGACGGTGAGGCCGTGCCCTTCCACTACGCCAGCGATCAGGCGGTCAACGGCATGGACATCGCACAGTTGGCGCAGACGATTCAGGCCCAGCTCAAAGAGGCAGGCATCAAGCTCTCACTGAAACCGGCACCGAGCGCCACACAGCTCGACGGCTTCCGCGCTGCAGAGCAGCCCATGGGAATCGGCACCTGGGGCGCCGACTACCCGGACCCATCGAACTACAACGTCTTCGTTCCCGGAGGCAGCGTCGCCGAGCGTGTCAATTGGGCCGAGGGAGACAATACCGAGATCGACGAACTGGCCGCGGCCGCCACCAAGGCCGAAGGCGATGACCGCAGTCCCGCCTACGCGAAGCTGTTCCAGGCGACCACGGAGACCGGCATCTGGGTGCCCCTGGTCCAGCCGGTGAGCACGGTGGTCGTGAGCAATCGCATCGAATCGTATGTCTCCAATGCCGACGTCACATTCGACTTCGCGAAAGCTGAGTGAGGATGTCGGTTTCGGCCACCGATCAGCAGAAGAACCTCAGGCCACCGAAGATCCACCCGCTCCTGCGCTTCATCCTGGTGCGGATCGGAATCAGCATCCTCCTGATCTGGGGCGTGACCGTCGTGACGTTCCTGATGACGAACCTGGTTCCGACAGACCCGGTCGCCGCCATCCTGGGAGATCGTGCCGCCGCGGACCCTGAAATCGTCGCCCAGACACGTGAGCGACTCGGATTGGATCAGCCGCTGATCGTCCAATACTTCACCTATCTGGGCAATCTGCTCCAGGGTGACCTGGGTGTGTCCAACCAGACGCGGGTTCCGGTACTGGAGTCGATCGGTCAGGTCTTCCCCGCATCGATCGAACTCGGCATCGGAGCGATCCTCCTGTCCGTGATCATCGGCCTGCTGCTGGGACTGCTCAGTGCGCTCAAGCAGAACACGATCGTCGACCACGCCATCCGGACACTGAGCCTGATCGGCATCTCGGCACCGACGTTCTGGATCGCGGCGGTCGGCTACTTCGTCTTCTTCTTCAAACTCAGAGTCGTCGGCGGGGCCGGTCGGCTCGACCCCTGGATGACGCCGCCTCCCAGGGTGACGGGCCTGTACACGGTCGATTCCCTCCTGGCAGGTCAGATGGCCACCTTCACCAATGCGCTCGGACATCTGATCCTCCCCTCCTGTGTCCTGGCGCTGTTCACGATCGGACTGCTGACGAGGTTCAGCCGCTCGAGCGTGCTCGACATCATCAAACTCGACTACGTCACGGCGGCCAGGGCGAAGGGGCTGGCCCCACGGACGGTCGTGTTCAAGTACATCTTCCGCGGCGCTCTGGTTCCGATCATCACGGTCGTGGGTCTGGCCTTCGGGTCGCTGTTGTCCGGGGCGGTGCTCACGGAGACCGTCTTCGCCTGGAACGGCCTCGGGCAGTATGCCTACCGCGGCGCGACGACTCTCGACCTGCCCGTCATCATGGGTGTCGGTCTGGTCATCGGAATCGTGTACATCATCGTCAATTTCGTCGTCGACCTGATCTACGGCTTCGTGGATCCGAGAGTGAGGGTGCGATGAGCATCAGTTCGCCCAAACAGCCACCGACGAATCCCGATTCCACCGGCGCCGAGGCTCTCGATCGCAATCCCGTCGACGCCGGTATCAAACGGTGGAGACTGAGATTCCCGAAGGCGCTGCGCACGCCACTCGGCTTCGTCGGGGCCGCAATCCTGCTCATCTGGCTGCTCGTGGCCCTCTTCGCCCCGCTGCTGGCGCCCTTCGACCCGCTGGCCCAGAACTTCGGCCGCCTGGTTGCCCCCGATGGCCAGAACATACTCGGCACCGACACCCTCGGACGCGATGTCTTCTCCCGCATCGTCGTGGCCGCGCGCACGACTCTCCCGGCAGCCGTCTTCGTCGTCCTCTGCTCCGCGGTGATGGGGTCCGTGCTCGGTGCCATCGCCGGCTACTTCGGACGGTTCGTCGATGAGATCATCATGCGCATCGCCGATCTCGTCTTCGCCTTCCCCACGATCATCCTCGCCATGGTGATCGCAGCGGCGTTGGGCCCCGGGCTGAAGAATGCGATCATCGCCATCCTCCTCGTGTCGTGGCCCTCCTATGCACGCGTCACCAGGTCACTGGTGATGACGGCCCGGAGCAGCGAATACGTCATCGCCGGTCGCCTGCTCGGCTTCAGCGCCGGCAAGTCGCTGCTGCGTGAGATCGCCCCCAACGTCGTCTCGCCCATCGTCGTCCTGGCCACCTTGGACGTGGGCACCGCGATCCTGACGATGGCCGGACTGTCGTTCCTGTCCCTGGGCGTGGTTCCTCCGACTCCCGATTGGGGCGCCATGATCAGTGAAGGCGTCTCCCAGTTCTCCGCATGGTGGATCGCGTTCTTCCCCGGCCTGTGCATCCTCACAATCGTCGTGGCATTCAATTTCATCGGAGACAGTCTGCGGGACACCCTCGATCCGCACACCGCGCAGGAAGTGGGAGAGACAACGAAATGAGCGTCATCAGCATTCGCGATCTCAACCTGACAGTGACGACAGGGTCTGCGGAGAAGCACATTCTTCGCGATGTCTCCTTCGATCTCGAAGCCGGGAAGATCACCGGTGTCGCCGGAGCGTCGGGTTCCGGCAAGACCCAGACCGGATTGGCCATCATGGGTCTGTCACCGGATCGGTCGACATTGTCGGGCAGCATCGACTTCGCCGGCACCGAACTCGTCGGGCTGCCGTCGAAGAAGCACAATCGGCTGCGCGGTCGGCAGCTGGCGATGGTGTTCCAGGACCCGTCCTCGGCCTTCCACCCCATGCTCTCGATCGGCGACCAGATCACCGACCACCTCCGACACCACAGGAAGGTCTCGAAGAAGGAGGCCCTTCGTCAGGCGATCAGGATCCTCGGGCAGACGAAGGTGCCCCACCCGGAGGAAGCGGTCTCGAAGTACCCTCACCAGTTCTCGGGTGGGCAGCTGCAGCGCATCGCCTTCGCCTCGGCGATCATCTGCGAACCGAAGGTCCTCATCGCCGACGAACCGACGACGGCCCTCGACGTCACTGTGCAGGCAGGGATCCTGCGCCTGCTGCGTGAGCTCTGCGATGATCTCAACCTCGCCGTCCTGCTGGTCACTCACGACTTCGGGGTTCTGTCCTCGGTGGCCGACACCATCGTCGTGATGGAGAGCGGGCTGGTGGTCGAGACCGGTGATCGGGAGCCGCTGATCACAGCACCCCAGCACGAATACACCCGATCGCTCATCGAATCACTGCCCGGAGCGGAGGTCTCACCCCGATGACCACAACGAAGGACGACACCCGAACGCCCGCGCAGCCGCTGCTCGAACTCGACAACGTCGCCTGCGAGTACAAGCTCGACGGAGGCGGACGCTTCCGTGCCGTCAGCGACGTATCACTGCAGCTGGGCCGGTCCGAGGTGCTCGGGCTCGTCGGCGAATCAGGCTGCGGAAAGTCGACGCTGGCCAAACTCATCTGCGGCCTCGAGAAACCTGCCGCTGGACGCATCACCTTCGATTCGCACCCGGTGAAGCCGCTCGGTCTGGGCCGCCGCCCCAATCACCTGCTCGGGATCCAGATGGTGTTCCAGAACCCCTACGCATCCCTGAACCCACGCAGGCGCATCAGAGACCAACTCACCGATGCTCTCGCCCTAGACCCCGACCAGACGTGGACGGTGGACTCCCTCCTCGAAGCGGTCGACCTGCCCCTCGACGCCGCCCAGAGGTTCTCCCATTCGTTCTCCGGCGGCCAACGACAGCGCATCGCCATCGCCCGCGCGCTCGCCGCCGGGCCCAAGGTGCTCGTGGGAGACGAGCCGATCGCTTCGCTCGATGCGTTCCTCCAGGCCAGAATCGCCAAGATGATGAGGGACCTGGCCATCGAATCGGGTGCGTCGATGATCTTCATCAGTCACGATCTCTCCATCGTTCATGAGATCGCTGATCGGGTGGCAGTCATGGAAGCCGGTGGGGTCGTCGAAGTCGGCTCGACCGAACAGATCTGGAACGATCCCCAGCATCCGTACACGAAGAAGCTGCTGAGCGCCATCCCTCGAGTCGATGGCAAGGGGATCATTCCGGGGTAATTGCTGCAAGGAGCGTCGCAAGGAGGAGACAGACCATGGTGACATTGCTGCGCGGGGCCGATATCTGCGCTCCGGAACGGCTCGGGAAGCAGGACATCCTCATCGAGGGGCGGCAGATCACCTTCATCGGTGACATACCCGCCGAGGCGATCCACGGACTTCCCCACGCCGCCGTCATCGATGCCGAGGGGCTGACGGCGACTCCGGGGTTCATCGATCCCCATGTCCACATCGCCGGTGGCGGAGGCGAAGGCGGCTACGCCAATCGCACCCCCGAGATCCTGGTCAGCGATATCGTGCGCTCCGGGGTGACCACTGTCATCGGCTGCCTGGGAACCGACGGAGTGACCCGCAGCCATGCCGATCTCCTCGCCAAGGCGAGAGGGCTCGAGGCGGAGGGCATCACCACCTACATCTACACGGGCAGTTATCAGGTCCCGGCACGCACCCTGACCGGCACTGTCGTCGACGACGTCGTCCTCATCGACAAGGTCATCGGCGTCGGAGAGGTCGCGATCTCCGACAGGCGTTCATTCCAACCCACCGTCGAGTCCCTGGCCGAGCTCGTCAGCCAGGCGCATGTCGGCGGGCTGCTGTCCGGCAAGGCCGGCATCACCCACTTCCACGTCGGACCGTACTCGACTCGCCTCGTCCCGCTGCATCGGCTCCTCGACGAGTACCCGATCGCACCGCAGGCCATCTACGCCACCCACATCACCAGGAGCTCCGAGCTCCTGGCCGACGCGGTGGACCTGGCAGCCAAGGGCGCCACGGTCGACATGACCGCCGGGTCCACGACCACGAACTCGCTGCAACGCTACATCGACCTCGGCGGGGATCTCAGTCATCTCACTCTCTCCTCCGATGCCAACGGCAGCCTGCCGGAGTTCGACGCAGAAGGTCGGCTCGTCGGCATGGAAGTGGCCACGCAGACGACTCTTTACGAACAGGTGTGGGCGTGTGCCGATCTGCCTGGTCTCGACCTGTCACAGGCCATCTCGCTCGTCACGTCCAATACGGCAGACGCTCTCGGCCTCGGGCACAAGGGACGCCTCCGCCCCGGTGCCGATGCCGACATCCTCCTCACCGATGACCAGCACACCATTCGGCTCGCCTTTGCCCAGGGACGCGAAATCGTCCGCAACGGCGAACCACAGATCCGAGGCACTTTCGAATGAGCGACATTCACGACGGAAGCACTCTCACTGACGACGTCGAGCAGAGGCGCCCGCCGTTGGGCTGGTCACTCGTCCCACTGGCCGCGATGCTCGTCCTGCTGGCGGTGGGCTACGGCGCCCTCGGTCTCGCACCCGAACCGCTGCTGATCCTCTCGGCGATCATCGCCGGCCTGGTGGCCCTGCGGATGGGGCTGACCTGGGAGGAGATGCTGCTGGGCATCAGAGAGAAGCTCGACACGGCGATGCCGGCTCTGCTCGTGCTCATCTCGATCGGCATCCTCATCGGCACATGGATGATCGCCGGCACCATTCCGATGATGATCTACTACGGGCTCGGGCTCATCAGCGCACAGTTCATCGTCCTCATCGCCTTCGTCATCTCCGCGATCGTCTCGGTCATCACCGGAACGTCGTGGGGCTCGGCCGGAACCGTGGGAGTCGCCCTCATGGGAATCGCCACCGGGCTCGACGCACCGCTGGCTGCCACGGCCGGCGCCATCGTCGCCGGCGCCTATTTCGGGGACAAACTCTCGCCGCTGTCGGATACGACGAACCTGGCACCGATCGCGGCCGGCACCACCCTGTGGGAGCACATTCGGCACATGCTCTACACCACGATCCCGGCCACGATCGTGGCGCTGGCGATCTACCTGTTCGTCGGCGTCAACCAGTCCTCGGGTGGGACCGATTCGGAGCGGATCGATGCTGTCACGGGGACGCTGAACAGCCTCTTCGACTTCAACGTGCTTCTGCTGCTGCCGATGCTCATCATCTTGGGCGGAGCGATCCTCAAGCTCCCGACCCTGCCGACGATCATCGGCTCGTCCCTGGCAGCGGGGATCCTCGCTGCGATCTTCCAGAAAGTCAGTGTCGAATCGATCTTCGCCTCGACCGTCGACGGGTTCACCCCTGACATGCTCGAGGTCGGTCAGGAAACCATCGACGGTCTCGATCCCGACGTCACGGAACTGGTCACGCAGGGCGGGATGGCGTCGATGACCGGTGTCATCCTCATTGCGTTCAGTGCCTTCGCATTCGCCGGCATCATGTCCAAGTCCGGTGCTCTCGAGACCATCATCCGATCGCTGCTGAAGTTCGTGAAGCGCACGGGAGATCTCGTCCTCTCCACGGTGCTCTCATGCATCACGATGGCGGTCGTGACCGGCAACTCCTATCTGTCGATCATCGTCCCGGGCGAACTGTTCAAGAAGGCCTACGCCGATCGTGGCCTGGATGCCAAGAACCTCTCACGCACGCTGGAGGACTCCGGCACCGTCGTCGTTCCGCTCGTCCCCTGGTCCTCGGCAGGCGTCTACATGGCCGGAGTTCTGGGCGTCTCCGTCCTCGACTACGCCCCATGGGCAGTGTTCTGCTACGTCGGCTTCGCCTTCGCGATCATCCTCGGCTACACCGGAATCGGCATCGTCAAGCGCCGCTGACCGAGCGTGTCATGTTGCTGACCAAGCGCCCCATGCGGTTTCACGGCTACGGCAGGCTGCTCCCCTCGTGGGAGCCGAGGTATTCGGTCGGGGTGTATCCGGTGACGCGGTGGAAATCGGCTGTGAAGTGCGATTGATCGAACCACCCGAGCAACGCTGCGAGCTCGGCAAACGACCGATCCCATCCCTGATCGATTGCCGCTACCGCATCGCGGACCCGCGCACGGGTGAGGATCCTCTTGACCCCCACACCGCAGTATTCGCGGAACATCCGCTGCAGGGATCGTTCGCTCGTTTCGCAGCGCGATGACAGTTCGCCGAGGCTGATGATGCTCGGGTCATCAAGGAGGTCCAGCACCTGTGTGAATCGGGAATAGCCTTCGGTCATCCTCGGTTGCCGGGAGAGCAGCCAGGACTCGAGCACCTCGGCGGCCGAGCGCACGTCAGTCTCCCGAACCTCGTCGACAGCAAGCTGCTCGTTGAGGCCCAACTCCTCATCGATCCCCGAAAACCAGCCACTGGCCGGCACGGTTGTGTCTCGAATCAGCGCCGGCGGTTCGTGCGCGAACGCCAGTGTGCCGCCGAGGTGGAAATTGACCCCGATGACGCCGCCCCGGCCGTACAGACCCACGTCGAATCGACGAGTGGTCACCGGGCCGGTCAGCCACGTCCCGGTGCCGCTCGTGTTCGCCCGATAGATGTCGCCGAACTCAACGGTGAGGTTGATTCCCGGTTCCGATACGGTCGCCGTGTGAAAGCGCTCACCCTCCGGCAGATCCCAGTTCACCGACCAGTAGCGTCGCACCCAGGGACGCAGCCCTTCGGCCACGGCCATCGGCACCGAATAGCGTGCATGTTCGAGCAACTCCGCTGGTTTGAGCACGCGGCCGAAGAAATGCTCGGGAGGAGCAGTCCCTCGTGGCGGGTTTTTCCTATCGACGACATCGTCCATGGAACAAGAATGACAGACATGACTGACACACAGATGAACGAAGCCCCTTCCACCGCCGATGCGACACCCGTCGCGAAACTGGCCATGGTCACGCTCGATGCCCAGGACGCCGCCGCACTCGGCGACTTCTGGTCGAAGGTTCTGGGTTGGCCGGTGGCATATTCGGACGAGAACTACGCTATGCTCACCGGTCCCAGCCATGCCCTGGGAATCGGTACGATTTCCGATTACAAGCAACCCGACTGGCCCGATGACGGTCACAAACAGTTCCATCTCGAACTCGCCACCGACGATGTGGAAGCCGCTGCTGCCAGGTGCGTGGAGCTCGGCGCCGAACGGGCCGATCCCCAGCCGGGTGAGACCTGGGTCGTTCTTCTCGATCCGGCCGGTCATCCGTTCTGCATCTCCGACGCCAAGAACTGGGGCTGAAGAGCCGGCGCCTAGAGTTTTGCCACGCGCACGATGTAGTGGGAGGAATCGAGACCGTCGACGAGGATCGTGGACGAGAATCTGTCGTTGGCCCCGGTGACCACCCAGTTCGGTTTGAGTACCCCACTGGGCGCGTCTGCCTCGGTGATGCTCAGGCCCATACCCAGCTTCACCGTCTTGACGACCTTCGTGCGCACCAGTGAACGGGCCGTGCGCCGCACATCGGCCGGACCTGGCTGTGGACCGGCCTGGTCAGAGGACTCGAACGCGTCGAGCCACTCGTCGACGGTCACGGTCTCGCCACGAGGATCGAAATCAGCGATGAAGCCCCTACCTGAGTACGCATTGACCAGGACGTTCATTCGCTGCCCCGCCATCGGCTCCGCCGACCGCGATCCCGCCGCTGTCGGCTTCTGGGAGCGACGGAAGAGGCTGCGGGTCCGGGCGCTGAGCACTGTCCACCAGAACGGGTGGAGGGCTTCTCGAACCTCAGCATCCGCACCGGGGAGCTTGCGCCGGAAGACGGCGAGCGCCTCGGCGGCGGTGATGTTCGGTGCCAGCTTCAGCGCCGATTCCGGGGCCACCACGCCGGACTCTGCGCCCCGACCGGGACCTGCTTGCCCGGCGTGGCGATCCCCGGTTGCGTCGGATTCCGAATGCTCACGCATCCTTGGGCACCTGTCCGCCCAGCGCATCGTTCTGGCCAGTGAGCATATGGGCCGGAATGGCGCCGATCTTGTCGGTCTCCCGCATCGCTGCGACGACATGTTCCGGAACCGGATGCGACTTCTGCGTGGCCAGGGACACGACGATGAGGGCCAGCGTTGAACAGACGATGCCCACGCCCATCGGGTCGACGCCGGTGACGTCGACGAGACCGGCCAGCTGCCAGCCCACAGACGATACGGTGCCGAGGATCATGGACGTGATCGCGCCGGGCACGTTCGCCTTCTTCCACCACGCAGCAGCGACATAGACGGGGACGAACGCGGCACCCAGGACGGTCGTGGCGAAGATGGCCACCTCGGCGACCGAGGGCGGATCGTTCACGGCCACCCAGTAGCCGATGACGGCGAGGATGAGGACGGTGAAGCGCGAGACCCACACGGACTGGCTGTCGGTCATGTCCTTCTTGATGAAGCGTTGGAACAAGTCCTGGCTGGCGATCGTGCCCGACTGCAGCAGCAACGCATCGGCAGTCGACATGATCGCTGCCATGATGCCGGCCATGACGATGCCCACGGCGAAGTTGGGCAAGACGGTGGCGGCGACTTCGAAGACGGCCAGCTCCGGGTTGTCGAGGTTGGGCAGGATGATGAGCGCCATGATGCCCACGATGTAGGGCGCGGGGATGAACAGAAGGTTGAAGCCCGTGGCGTACATGCTTGCCGTCCGCGCGACCGAGGGCCGCTTCATCGCCATATGGCTGACATTGACGTGGGGCCAGCCCATGTAGCCGATGGAGAACACGAGCACGGCGCCGATGATGACGCCCCACTGCACGGAGCCGATGCCATCGGGCCCCCACATGGTGAGCAGATTCGGGTTGATCTCGCCCACGGCTTCGTTTCCCGCTGTCCACCCGCCGATCGCCTGCAGGGTGCCGATGAGGATCCAGACCATGCCGATGAGCATGACGATGGCCTGCACGAAGTCGGTGTAGGCCACAGCCAGATATCCGCCGAGGAAGGTGTAGAAGACGATGACGCCGACCGCGATGAGCAGCGCCCATGCGTAGGGGATGCCCGTGACCATCTCCAGGCCTCGTCCACCGGCGATGAACTGCGTCATCACGTAGAAGAAGATGCAGACGACAGCGACCGGAGCGGCAATGGCGCGGATCCACCTCGACGGGTACCGGTGCTCGAGATATTCGATCGAGGTCAGGGAGCCCAGGATCTGTGAGAGTTTGCGCATCCGCCGGCCGAGGATGGACAGGTTGAGCACGCCGCCGCCGATGTCGCCCATCGCATACCAGAGGGAGAAGTAACCCTTGGTGTAGGCCAGAGAACCGGCGCCGAGGAACATGTAGCCCGACATCGACGAACTCTGCAGGCGCAGCGCGGTCACGGCCGGTCCTAGGCTGCGTCCGCCCAGGAGGAAACCTTCGCTGCCCTTGGTGCCGGTCTTGAGCGTCCACACGCCGATGCCGGCCATGGCCGCGAAGTAGATGACGAGGAACCAGGTTTCGATGTTCATGCCAGTCCCCCGTTCGCGTTGCCCGAGGTGGACGGACCGTCGGGTGTGTTCGGGCCGCGGGAATTGCGAGCAGTGAGCTCTTCGTCCTCGGCGACGTCCTCGGCCTTCCAGCGGCGGGAGAGGTAGACGAAGACGAGGGTGTAGATCACCCATATCGCCGGGATGCCGAAGATGATGACGACAGTTGCCGTCGGTAAGCCGAACATTGAGACCACCTCGTTGTGACGCTGAACAGGATGCGGCGGTGTCAGAACCGTGGCGAACCACAGACTGCGCGGGGCGACCTGTGCTTCCACGGGACTCACCACCATGCTGAGGCGAGGATACAACGTTTTGTCAGATAGTTCTCAAGCTTCTCGGCCCAGAGCTCCGGCACCATCGGTCCTTCGCTGTCGACAAACGGATTTCACTGTCCGCAAATGGTTGATCTCGTCGGCCGAAACGACCATTTGTCCACAGTGAATCGGGCGCGCGTCGGACTTGGCTCGGGCGTCCGTGCGTCCGGGCCGCTCGCGGCGGCCAGTCCCTGCAATCCGGCTGCTCAGTCGACGGTGAAGTCCCGTTCGTGGAGTCCGGTGGCGCTGCCGGGGATCGCGGGGCGGCGTTCGGAGATCTGGACGTTGCCGTCTTCGTCGACTGCCCTGACCGTCACCGTGTGCGTGCCCGGTTCGAGGCCGTCGAAGGCACACCGCCACTGGCGCCAGGTGTCGGTGTTGAGTTCTTCGCTCAGCTGCGCTGTGTGCCACTCGCCGGTATCGATCCGGACACGCACCTCGGCGATGCCGACGTGCTGGGCCCAGGCCATTCCGGCGGTGACGATCTCGCCGTCATCGTTCGGGCTGACATGGACACCGGCACGGGGAACGTCGACGCGGGAGGCCACGAGAATCGGTCCGTGCGTGGCCCAACCGCGCTTCGTCCAATAGGCGTCCTTGTCGGCGAAGCGGGTGACTTCGAGCTCGGTGACCCATTTCGTGGCCGAGACGAAGCCGTAGAGGCCGGGGACGACGAGTCGGGCGGGGAAGCCGTGGTCGCGAGGCAGCGGTGCGCCGTTCATTCCGACCGCGAGAAGGGACGCCCGGTCGTCCGTGAGGACCTCGAGCGGTGTTGAGGCGGTGAAGCCGTCGTCGGATGTGGAGAGCACCATGTCCGCGTCGTCTGTCGGCCCGGCGCGTTTGAGCAGCTCGCGGACCGGGTAGCCCAGCCAGGTGGCGTTGCCGACGAGATCCCCGCCGACCTCATTCGACACGCACGTCAGGCTCACGCGGTGCTCCTCCAGAGGCAGGTCGAGCAGCTCGGCCATGGTGATCGTCACTTCCTCGTCGACCATGCCGTGGATTCGCAGCGACCAGGAGGACGCGTCGACGGCAGGAGGAATGAGTGCGGTGTCGATGCGGTAGAAGTCCTCGTTGGGAGTCATGATCGGGGCGAGGCCATCGATGCTCAGGTCGGCTCCCGCTGGGATCTCCGGCGCCGAGGTGGCCGGGGGCGGCAGCACGAGTTTCGTCACCGCTCCTGCCGCATTCCTCGCCAGGATCGACGCGGATCGTCCCGCCGCGATGGCTGCGACGCCGACGGCCGTCAGGCCTGCGGCGAGGCCGAAGAAGGCCCGTCGGTCGGTGCCCGGCCGACCGTCGATATCGGCTCCGCGGTCGGGCCCGGCTGAGCGTTCGGCTGGTGGTTGGGCGCCCTCGCCGAGGCGGATCAGCCCCATGTAGGCCCCGCACCCCAGGGCCACTCCACCGAGTGCCGGGATCGAGTCGAGGATCGTTCCGCCCGTGCTCAGCAGCAGAACCACGGGCAGGATGCCGAGACCGATGAGGAGGACGAATGACAGGGTTCGCCGGTGCAGCCCGATTCGTCCGATCACACCTCCGAGGACGGCGCCGACGATGACGAGGGTGATCACGAGTGCGAGTTTGTCGTTTGTTCCGAAGACGCTGATGGCGGCCTTGATCATCGCGGTGGGCACGAGCGGGATGATCGTCTGTCCCAGAATCAGCAGAGGCGACGAGGCGGCGGAGAAGGCACCGGCGATGAACTCGGCGGCACCGAAGTACACGAGGGTCGCGACAGTGCCGGCGAGGGTGAAGAGGAGCGGACGGCGATCGGTCATCGTCAGTGTGACTCCTTCTCAGGGCAGTGGATGGTGCCTTCGATTATCCTCCCTCACCGGTGTCAGCGTGCAGACGAACCTAGGCGAGGCCGCGACGCAGTCGAACCGCCGCGTCAAGCAGCAGCCCCAGACGTTCCTGCCGTTGTGCTTCCGGCAGGCCCGCTGACGACGCTATGCCCTCCTCGATGAGCACGACGACCTGGTCTGCCAGGCTCTGCTCGCCCAGGTCCGGGACCGGACGACCGCCGGAGCCGATGGACGAGAACTGTGCGAGCGCCTCGGCGATGGTGTCGCGACGGGACAGCGCCCCAGCGGTGGTCTCGTCCAGTGCTGCTGTGGACTCGTCCGCGCTTGCGGTGGTCTCGGGGGAATTCGGACCCGCCTCGGCGAGCTGACGGGAGTTCAGACCGATGATGCGCATACGCAGACGGCGGACCTCGGTCTCGAGGTCCGCCGTCACGTCGTTCATGGCTCAATCATAGACGCCGATCCCGGAACTCTGCACGGTCGGCAATGGCTCCGGGTCGGTGCGCGTCTAGTTTCTGAAGTAGGAGAGCAGGCGCAGGATTTCGATGTAGAGCCACACGAGGGTGACCATGAGGGAGAACGCGCACATCCAGGAGTACTT
>NZ_JAKDJU010000196.1 GCF_030453725.1 Brevibacterium picturae | reverse complement strand
CCGATGGCGTCAAGAAGTTCAACGAAGAGAACAAGGAAGACGTCAAGCTCCTGGGCTGGGACAAGGAGAAGCAGGAGGGGTCGTTCTCCGGGGACTTCGAGAACCAGGGCCAGGGACAGGCGCTGACCAAGCAGCTCATCTCCCAGGGCGCCGACGTCATCATGCCCGTCGCCGGTCCTGTGGGATTGGGTGCAGCCGCCGCTGCCAAGGAAGCCAAGGACGTCAAACTCGTCTGGGTCGACTCCGACGGTTACGAGTCCACTGAATACGGAGACATCATCCTCACCTCGGTGGTCAAGGAAATCGCCAACGCCGTCGAGGACACCGTCGCCGAGGCTCAGAAGGGCGATTTCACCTCCGAGCCCTACGTCGGCACCCTTGAGAACGAAGGCGTCGGACTTGCTCCTTACCACGACTTCGAGGACAAGGTTCCCGAGGACGTGAAGAAGAAGGTCGAAGAGCTCGAGAAGAAGATCATCGACGGATCGCTGACCGTGGATTCCGAGAGCACGCCCAAATAGGCGAATAGGTTAAACTGCAGGGCCGAGTCCTTTCGGCCCTGCAGTTTTCGAATTTATGAGGAGTACCGGAAGCAGTGAAACTCGAGCTTCGCGGGATGACGAAGGTGTTCGGATCGTTCGTGGCCAACGACCACATCGATCTCACCATCGAGCCGGGCGAGATCCACGCCCTGCTGGGTGAGAACGGCGCCGGAAAATCCACCATGATGAACGTCCTCTACGGACTCTACGACGCCGACGGGGGAGACATCCTCCTCGACGACAAGCCTGTGACCTTCGCCGGTCCCGGCGACGCCGTGGCCGCCGGCATCGGCATGGTCCACCAGCACTTCATGCTCGTGCCCGTGTTCACCGTCGCCGAATCGGTGGCACTCGGCTATGAGCCGACGAAGTCCCTGGGACTCATCGACCTCGCCGAGGCGCGGAAGAAGGTCCGGGAGATCTCTTCCCGCTTCAACTTCAACATCGACCCCGACGCTCGCATCGAGGACCTGCCGGTCGGTGCTCAGCAGCGCGTCGAGATCATCAAGGCACTGTCCCGCGATGCGAAGATCCTCATCCTCGACGAGCCCACCGCCGTGCTCACCCCGCAGGAGACCGACGAGCTCATCTCGATCATGCGCCAGCTCAAGGAGCAGGGCACCTCGATCGTGTTCATCACCCACAAACTGCGTGAGGTCCGAGCGATCGCGGACTCCATCACGGTCATCCGCCGCGGCAAGATCGTCGGCGAGGCCTCCCCAGAATCCACCGAGGCGGAGCTGGCCAGCCAGATGGTCGGCCGTGCCGTATCCCTGACGACGGAGAAGGACGAGGCCGACCCTGGCGACGCCACCTTCCAGGTACGGGGCCTCACCGTCGTCGACAAGGCCGAGAACGTCGTCGTCGACGATGTCAGCTTCGATGTTCGCCGAGGTGAGATCCTCGCCGTCGCCGGTGTCCAAGGCAATGGCCAGACGGAGTTGGCCGAAACCATCATCGGGCTGAGCCAACCACGTCTGGGCTCGATCACCCTCGACGGGAAGAACCTCGTCGGCCAATCCGTCAAGAACCGTCTGGGTTCGGGCATCGGCTTCGTCCCCGAAGACCGATCCACCGACGGCATCATCGCCGAGTTCACGATCCGCGAGAACATGATCCTCGACGTCTACGATCGTCCTCCGTATGCCAAGGGCCTCAATCTCAAACCCGCGGTCATCAACGACGAGGCGAAGAAGAAGGTCGAGGAGTTCGACATCCGCCTCGGCAGCGTCGTCGACCCGATCGCGACACTGTCGGGAGGCAACCAGCAGAAGGTCGTCCTCTCCCGTGAACTCGGTCGCGACCTGCAACTGTTCATCGCCAGCCAGCCCACCCGCGGCCTCGACGTCGGCTCGATCGAGTTCGTCCACAAACGCGTCATCGCCGAGCGCGATGCCGGCACTCCCTGTCTCATCGTCTCGACAGAACTCGACGAAGTCTACGGAATCGCCGACCGGATCGCCGTCATGTACTCGGGCCGCATCGTCGGCATCGTCGATGCCGACATCTCACGTGAGGCCCTGGGTCTGATGATGGCCGGCGTCCCTGCCGACGAAGCACTCGCCGCCACCGCGGCACCCGATGAGAACGATGCCGCCACCTCGGCACCCGAGACGAACTCAGCCACCACCTCGGCGGAGGAAGCCAAATGACAACTGACATCTCCCCGGCGCCACCGTCGCCGGCTCCACCGCCGAGCCCCGAGGCGGAAGAGGGGAAGGAACCGAATCTGCTCCGGGAGATCCTGTCCGGGTCATGGTTGGTGTCGGTGCTGGCCATCGTGGTCGCGCTTCTCCTCGGCGGTGTGCTCATCGCCGTGTCCAACGCTGAGGTCGTCGAGGCGGCGAAGCACATCTTCGCGGCCCCAGGATCCTTCTTCTCGACCCTGTTCTCCACCGTCGGCGACGCGTATTCGGCGCTGTTCCGCGGCGCGGTCTTCGACTGGAACGCCCGCACCACCGAACGTGCGATCCGCCCCCTGACCGAATCCCTGGTCAGCGGCACCCCACTCATCCTCACAGGACTCGGCATCGCTTTGGCGTTCCGTTCGGGACTGTTCAACATCGGCGGTCAGGGCCAGGTCATCCTCGGTGCCACGATCGCCGGTTTCCTCGGCTATGCCCTTGATCTGCCTCCCGTCGTGCACATGCTCATCGCAGCCATCGGCGGCATCATCGGCGGCGCGATCTGGGCCGGCATCGCCGGTGTCCTCAAGGCACGGACCGGAGCCAACGAGGTGATCGTGACGATCATGCTCAACTCCATCGCCGGCTACCTGTTGGGGTACCTGCTCAAGCAGAGCTGGTTCACGCACACCACCTCGGCGAATCCGCAGTCACGGACACTCGATGACTCCTCGCAGATGTTCCTGCTGCTGCCGGCACCGTTCCGGCTGCACTTCGGCTTCATCATCGCCATCCTCGCCACGATCTTCGTGTGGTGGCTGCTCGAACGCTCGACGATCGGCTTCGAGTTCAAGGCCGTCGGCGCCAACCCGCACGCGGCCCGGACCGCCGGCATCTCCGTGTCGAAGGTGACGATCCTCGTGATGATCGTCGCCGGAGCACTCGCCGGACTCGGCGGAGCGGCTCAAGTGCTCGGCACGGAGTTCAAACTCACCGGCGGAATCAGCGGTTCGATCGGCTTCGACGCCATCACCGTGGCACTGCTGGGACGATCCAAACCCTTGGGGACGTTCCTCGCGGGTCTGCTGTTCGGTGCGTTCAAGGCCGGCGGCTACCTGATGCAATCGCAGACCGGCACCCCGATCGACATCGTCCTCGTGGTCCAGTCCGTCATCGTCCTGCTCATCGCGGCCCCACCACTTGTGAGGTCGATCTTCCGGTTGCCCACACCGGCGCTCAAGCGGAAGGAGGCCTGACATGACTGCTCAGAACACGACTGCTGCGACACCGGCGGCGAAGACCTCGGCACAGTCCAAGGCGCTGACCCCGATCGCGTGGAAGTTCCCGATCACCTACTCGATCCTGGCGCTCGTCTCGCTCATCTTCTTCGGCCTCATCGGCCGTGACGGTGAGACGACGTTTCGGATCGCGACCGGCGGAGACCTCTTCGCGATTCCCGACGTCGTAGTCTCCTCCACCGTGGCCGGACTGATCCTGTCGCTCATCCTCGTGGTCATGGCGGCAACGTCGGTCTACCTCGCGCTGAAGCGGATCACCCTGGCCGCCTGGTTCCCGATGGTCTTCGGCATCCTCTTCGTCGTCTCGTTCCTCGCCTGGGCCGGTGGCGGCAGCGGCGGAGTGATCCCGCTGACCACACTGCTGGCCGGTGCCTTGGCACTGTCCGTGCCGCTGATCTTCGGCGCCATGTGCGGCCTCGTCGGCGAACGTTCCGGCATCATCAACATCGCCATCGAAGGTCAGCTCCTGGCTGGTGCCTTCCTCGCCGCAGTCGTCGCCTCCGTGGTTAAGAACCCCTACGCGGGACTGCTGGCGGCACCGATCGCCGGTGCGCTGGTGGCCGTGATCCTCACGTTCTTCGCAGTGAAGTACTGGGTCAACCAGATCATCATCGGCGTCGTCCTCAACGTGCTCGTCGTCGGCGTCACCAGCTTCCTCTACTCGACGGTGCTGACGGAGGACCCCGAGCTGTGGAACGCCAGGCAGAAGCTTCCCGATCTGCCGATTCCGCTGCTGTCGGACATCCCCATCCTGGGCCGGGTGCTCTTCGACCAGAACATCCTCGTCTACATCATGTACGTCGTCGTCATCGCCCTCCAGATCTTCGTGTTCCGCTCGAAGTGGGGCCTGCGGATGCGGGCAGTGGGCGAACACCCGAAGGCCGCCGACACCGTGGGCATCAAGGTCAACTTCACCCGCGTGCGCAACACACTTCTGGCCGGTGCCATTGCGGGCCTCGGTGGTGCCTTCTTCACCGTCGGATCGGGTCTGGCGTTCGGCAAGGAGATGTCGGCCGGCCAGGGGTACATCGCACTGGCGGCGATGATCCTGGGCAAGTGGAACCCGAAGGGCGCCCTGCTCGCTGCCCTGCTGTTCGGCTTCTCCAAGAGTTTGGGCAACACTCTGCAGTCCATCGGCACCCCGGTGGCCAACGAGCTGCTGCTCATGCTTCCCTATATCGTCACGGTTCTCGCCGTCGCTGGTTTCGTCGGCCGGGTCCGCCCACCGGCGTCCTCGGGCGTGCCGTACGTGAAATAGTTCAAACCCCAAGAGAGAGGTATCCCCTATGACTTCCACAGATGTCGAAGCCTCTGAACACGAGTGGATCGTGGAACCCATCCCTGCCACGGTCGACGACCTGAGCGAGGAAACCTGGTCGCTGCTGCGCGATGAGGCGATGCGGGCAATGCAGTATGCCTACGTTCCGTATTCGTCCTATCCGGTCGGTGCGGCCGCACTCGTCGATGACGGACGAATCGTCAGCGGCGCCAATATCGAGAACGCCTCGTTCGGGGTCACACTGTGTGCCGAATGCTCGCTCGTCTCCGACCTGTTCATGTCCGGCGGCGGCCGACTCGTGGCATTCGACTGCGTCGATGGTGCGGGAGCGACCCTGGTCCCGTGCGGACG
>NZ_JAKDJU010000041.1 GCF_030453725.1 Brevibacterium picturae | reverse complement strand
CCCTGATCACCCGACTGCGTAAGCACGGGCAGTTGCTCGTCGTCGTTGACCAGCCCGCCACGATCGGGGCCCTGCCGGTGGCGGTGGCTCAAGCCGAGGCAATCCCGGTTGCCTACCTGCCGGGGTTGGCGATGCGTCGCATCGCCGACTTACACCCTGGTGAGGCGAAGACCGATGCCAGGGATGCCGCGATCATCGCCGAGGCCGCCCGGACCATGCCCCACACTCTGCGGGGCATCCGGATTGCCGATGAGAACGTCGCCGAACTGTCGATGCTGTGCGGCTACGACGATGACCTGGCCAAGCAGGCCACGGCGACATCGAATCGGATCCGCGGCCTGCTGACCCAGATCCACCCCGGATTAGAGACCGCCATCGGCCCGCACCTGGACCACCCAGCGATGCTGGCGCTACTGGCGAAGTACCCGACGCCCAAGGCCCTGCGGCACGCCGGCAAACACCGAGTCGAGACTCTCCTGCGCAAGCAGGCACCGCGGGCCTGGAAACGGTGGGCGGCAGCGATCTTCACCGCCTTAGACGGGCAGACGGTCGTGGTGTCGGGCACCGACGCGGCCGGGCTCGTGCTGCCGCAGTTGGCAACTTCATTGGCGAAGACACGCACGTCACGGGACGAAGTGCTGGTACGCATCGAACAGCTGGTCCAGGCGCATCCGCTTTTCGGGCTCCTGACGTCGATGCCGGCAGTCGGCGTCAGGACGACGGCGAGGATCCTGACCGAGGTGGTGGGTAAGGACTTCGAGTCTGCCGGACACCTGGCATCGTATGCCGGCCTGGCGCCGGTGACGTGGCGGTCGGGGACATCGATTCGGGGTGATCACTCGTCGCGGCGGGGTAACAAGATCCTCAAACGGGCCCTGTTTTTGTCGGCCTTCGCGGCGTTGAAGGACCCATTGTCGAGGGCGTATTACGACAAGAAGCGTGCCGAGCATAAGAAGCACAATCAGGCGTTGATCGCGTTGGCACGAAGGCGATGCAACGTGCTGTACGCGATGTTGCGCGATGGCGCCTACTTCCACGCACCCGAGGTGGCCACCGCTGCCTGAACCGTGTCGAAGCGAAGTGCCTGATCAGTCCGGGAGACAGTTCCCGGACAGATCACCCCTGCCCCTCGACCCCGACCGAATTTTCTAGAGAAACCTGACCTTTACCCCTTGACGAAAAACATAGGGGCACCCCCCGCGCAGGCAATCTCCGCGGACCGAAGCACGACGCCGATGACGGCCAAGGCTCGTGCACGCGCCCATCCCCTTCCTTGACTCATTCAAGAAAAGGCGGCAAGCTATAGCCGTGGCTGAGAACAAGCATGGACACGAATCGGATCCGACCGCAGCATTGCGGAACAGCTCCCTTCGCGTGACGAAACAGAGGGTCGCGGTACTCGAGGCCGTGTGCGATCACCAGCACGCAGACACAGAGACCGTCATCCACGCTGTTCGAGAGACCCTCCCCGAGGTGTCGCATCAGGCTGTCTACGACTCGCTGCATACACTCACCGAGGTCGGACTCGTGCGGTGCATTCAGCCGTCCGGGTCCGTCGCCCGATATGAAAGGCGCATCGGGGACAACCATCACCACCTCGTCTGCCGGTCCTGCAGCCTCATCGTCGATATCGATTGCACGGTCGGACAGGCCCCCTGTCTGACCCCATCGCACGACGCGGGATTCGTCATCGAGCAGGCCGAGGTGACCTTCTGGGGCCTGTGTCCTGACTGTGCTGAGTCTGCAGCGCCTTCGGGCAGCACCGAACCCGCCTCGGCGGTCTGAGCCGATCCATCCTTTGATAAGGCCACCGCCTTGTCTTCAACCGAGCCCTCACCGGACTCGACTGTGAAAGGAACACAATGACCGAAACATCGACCACCGGCGGCTGCCCAGTCGCCCACTCGACTGCGTCTGCGGCATCGGCCCCGGATGCCGACGCGCTGGCCCGTCCCAGCCAGGGCGACGCCAATACCCATTGGTGGCCCAACCGCCTCAACCTCAAGATCCTGGCCAAGAATCAGCCGGCCCGCGACCCCATGGACGAGGGATTCGACTACGACGCCGAGTTCGCCAGCCTCGACTACTACGCGCTCAAGGCCGACATCGAAGAGCTCCAGAAGACGAACGCTGACTGGTGGTCGGCCGACTTCGGGCACTACGGTCCTTTCATGATCCGCATGGCCTGGCACTCCGCCGGCACCTACCGCGTCCAGGACGGACGCGGCGGAGGAGGCGAGGGACAGCAGCGGTTCGCCCCGTTGAACTCCTGGCCCGACAACGTCGGCCTCGACAAGGCTCGTCGACTGCTCTGGCCGGTCAAGAAGAAGTACGGCAAGAAGATCTCCTGGGCCGACCTGTTCATCCTCGCCGGAAACGTGGGATTGGAGTCCATGGGCTTCAAGACCTTCGGCTACGCCGGTGGCCGCAAGGACGTGTGGGAACCTGACAATGACGTCTACTGGGGTTCGGAGACCGAATGGCTGGGCACCGACAAGCGCTATGTGGGCAACCGCGAACTGCAGAAGCCACTGGCCGCAACGACCATGGGCCTCATCTACGTCAACCCCGAGGGCCCGGAAGGCAAGCCGGATCCGCTGGCAGCGGCGATCGACATCCGCGAAACCTTCGCCCGGATGGCCATGGACGACGAGGAGACAGTTGCCCTCATCGCCGGCGGACACACCTTCGGCAAGACCCACGGTGCAGCACCCGAGTCCCACAAGGGCGGAGACCCGGAAGCCGCCCCGATCGAAGAGCAGGGACTGGGCTGGAGCAGCGACTTCGGCACGGGTCAGGGCAATGACACCGTCGGCAGCGGCATCGAGGTCACCTGGACCTACCACCCGACCCGCTGGGACAACGAGTTCTTCCACATTCTCTTCGCCTACGAGTGGGAGGTCTTCGAAAACGACGGCGGGCACCTGCAGTGGCGCCCAGTCGACGGCGGTGGAGACGACATGGTCCCCATGGCACAGGGTGACGGCCGCCGCGAGCCCCGTATGCTCACGACCGACCTGTCCCTGCGCTTCGACCCCATCTACGGCGAGATCTCGCGTCGCTTCAAGGATGATCAGAAGGCCTTCGAAGATGCCTTCGCCCGTGCCTGGTTCAAACTCACCCACCGTGACATGGGCCCGGCTACGCGCTACCTCGGACCCGAGGTTCCCACCGAAGAGCTCATCTGGCAGGACCCGGTTCCAGAGGGCACCCCGCTTGACGCGGCCGGCATCGAGGCTGTCAAGGCCGCCGTGCGCGAGTCAGGTCTGTCCGTCTCCCAGCTGGTGTCGACGACGTGGGCCGCAGCCTCCTCGCACCGCCGCTCGGACTTCCGTGGCGGTGTCAACGGCGGACGTCTGCGCCTCGAACCTCAGAAGAACTGGGAGGTCAACGAACCCGCGAAACTGGCCGAGGTCATCACCGTCCTCGAGCGCATCGCGGCTGACACCGGCGCCTCGTTCGCCGATGTTCTGGCGATCGCTGGTGCGGTCGGCATCGAAACTGCGGCGAAGGCTGCCGGACACGATGTCAGCGTTCCGGTGTCCGCCGGTCGCGGAGACGCCACCCAAGAGCAGACTGACGTCAACTCGTTCTCCTTCCTGGAGCCGACTCATGACGGTTTCCGCAATTACCTGACCGAGGGTCTCCCACTGTCGGCAGAGCATCTCCTCCTCGACAGGGCCAGCCTCCTCGGTCTGACTCCTTCGGAGCTGACCGTGCTCATCGGCGGCCTGCGCGTCCTCGGCGCCAACTATGAAGACTCCGACCTGGGCGTCTTCACCGATCGTCCGGGCGAGCTGACGAACGACTTCTTCGTCAACCTGCTCGAACTCGGCAACGTGTGGAAGCCGGTCGGGCCGTCCGAGACCGCCACCGTCTACGAATGCTTCTCCCCTGCCGGAGAGAAGCTGTGGACCGGCAGCCGTATCGATCTGCTCTTCGGGTCGAACTCCGAACTGCGCGCCATCGCCGAGGTGTACGCCTCCGACGATGCCCAGGAGAAGTTCGTCAACGACTTCGTCAAGACCTGGAGCAAGCTCGTCGAAGCAGACCGCTTCGACCTGCACCGCTGAGTGACCTGAGAACGCACGACTGTGCCCCCACCGAATCGGTGGGGGCACAGTCATGTCTGCACCTGGGCATCAGCCGTCGGCGGCGTTGCCTCCGAATTCGTGGATGCGCAGTCCCGCCCATTCGGCTCGGGTGCCCAGCTCGGTGTCGAAGAACCATTCCTTGTCCTCGACTGAGGGCAACAGCATCTTCGCGGCTGTGGCCGACATCGCCTTGAACCCGCATTGGGCGTCGCTGAATCTCACGCCCAAGCTGACTCTCAGCAGACGGTTGCAGCAGCGTGATTTGACCTCGACCATCGGATCCAACGCTCGGATGTCGGTTGCCAGATCCACATCTGTGTAGACCACGACATCGGCATTCGACTCCGAGCACACCGTTGCCAGCGCACGACCACGACCCTGCTGCTCCAGACGGACGCACCGCACCTTGGGATGGTCTTCAACGAGCGCCTCGGCGATGGAGGGGGTGGAGTCGGTGCTGGCATTGTCTGCGATGATGATCGTGACGTGACTGTCCCCTTCGCTCGTGGCCCTGAGCAGCGTTTCGACTGAGGCCGCCAGGGCGGTTTCCTCGTTGTAGACGGGCACGACGAGGTCGACCGTCGTGGGTGTTCGGGTGTCTGCGGTCTGGGTCTGTTGGTGGGCGTGGGGGCCGGCCTGGTCCCAAGGGATGCTGTGCTGTCTCATGCAGACAACAGTTCCGCTCGGGCTTAGGCCCAGCATTGGTCGAAGCTGTGGCCAGCCTGTGGGACTTGTCGATTCCTTCTCTCGCCTGTCGAAGCCTGTCCCCCGCTACACTGGTCACCATGGCCAACGAAGATTCCCCGAACTCGCCCGCGCCACGCATACGTGCCTCAGACAAGGACCGGGATGCGGTTCTCGGCGTCATCGCCGAGGCTGTCAGCAGTGGTCGGCTCGACCCGAACGAAACCGCCGAACGTCAGGACGAGGCGATATCGGCCAAGTACCTCGATGAGCTTCTGCCTCTCATCGTGGATCTTCCCGAAGGCCACGACCTCTATATGTCCCTACAGAGACAGACCGGCGGGGGTACGACCGCAGGCACCACACTCGCTCGCCACAACGGCCCTACGCCTTTGGCGCCGGTGGCCGAACCCGGCTCCGGGGAACCGATGAACTCCGTCGCGATCATGTCGGGCCGCGAGCTCGATGTCCCCGCAGGAACCTCGGACATCACCACCTACGCGCTGATGGGCGGCGACAACGTCGACCTCTGCGACGTCATGGGCCCCGGAGTGACAGTCTCGCTGACGTCGTATTCGATGTGGGCCGGCCACGACATCTATGTCCCCCCGGGAGTGCGAGTCCGCGACGACACGATCAACATCATGGCCGGCAATGAGATCCGTGGATCCGCCAAAGGCGACGGCTCCAACGGGACGCTGATTCTCAAGGGAGTTTCCCTCATGGCAGGCCACGACGTGCATTTGGCCAAAGGGTACCGAGCAAAGGATCAGGGGCAATTGGAATGAAGATAGGTGTACTGACCTCCGGCGGGGACTGCCCCGGACTCAACGCGGTCATCCGCGGAATCGTCCGCAAGGGCATCCGCTCCCACGACGATACGTTCGTCGGGATCCGCGACGGGTGGCGCGGCCTGCTCGAAGATGACGTGTTCGACATGTCGATGCTCGACGTTCGTGGACTCTCCGGCCGAGGTGGCACCATCCTCGGCACGTCCCGCACCCATCCCTATGAGGGCGGCGGACCGGATCGGATGCGCGAGGTCATGGCCTCCCACGGCATCGATGCGATCATAGCGATCGGCGGCGAAGGCACGCTGGCCGGTGCCTCGCGACTCGTGGCCGAGGAGGGGCTCAACATCATCGGCGTCCCGAAGACCATCGACAATGATCTCAGCGGCACCGACTACACCTTCGGCTTCGACTCCGCCCAGGCCATCGCCACCGAGGCGATCGACCGTCTCAGGACCACGGCGGAATCCCATCATCGGTGCATGGTCATCGAGGTCATGGGCCGCAACGTCGGTTGGATCGCCCTGCATGCCGGAATGGCCGGTGGTGCCCACGCGATCCTCATGCCCGAGTTCCCGGTCTCCTTCGACCAGATCGAGGAATGGGTGACATCGGCCAGGGACCGCGGCCGCGCTCCCATCGTCGTCGTGGCCGAAGGCTTCATCCCGGAGGGGCTCGACGAACAGGTCGCAGACCGCGGTGTCGACAACAAAGGACGGACCCGCCTAGGCGGAATCGCAGACTTCCTGGCTCCGAAGATCGAGGAGATCACCGGAATCGAATCCCGTGCCACCATCCTCGGGCACCTGCAGCGAGGCGGCTCCCCCACCGCCTACGACCGTGTCCTGTCGACGCGGCTCGGAATGGCCGCGGCGGATCTGGCGCAGAGTGGCGACTGGGGCAAAATGGCCAGCCTCAAGGGCACCGAGATCCACTCGGTCGACATGGCCTCCGCCGTCGACCGCCTCAAATCCGTCCCTCTTCAGCGCTGGGAAGAGGCTCAGGTCCTCTTCGGCTAGACGCACACGGGCACCTCCTTCCTGGTCTGCCATCGACAACGAGGCAGCCGCCGCGCAGTGCAAATACGCGTCGCAAACGGGGCCGCCGACTAAGACGCGGCCGCAGACGCGCTCCACAGGAGCGGCCGCAGGCAAACGGTCGGTGCCATAGTCCGAGGGACTTCTGCGGCCATGTGTTTGCGCCTGAAATCGCGCAAGCTGCGGGTGAATGACGAAGAGGGGCACTCACCGAATGGTGAGTGCCCCTCTTACGATGCCTGTCGGCTCAGCCGGATGGCTCAGCGGCAGGGCGTCGACTCAGACGTCGCGCTTCAGCTGAAGGCGCCGTAGTCGTAGTCCTCCAGCGGGATGGCGGATCCGGAATCGGACCCGATGCCTGCATAGAAGTCGCCGTAGCTGTTCGTGAACATCTCGGCCTTCGCCTCTTCGGTCGGCTCCACCACGATGTCGCGGTGTGTCTGCAGGCCGGTGCCCGCAGGGATGAGCTTACCGAGGATGACGTTCTCCTTGAGACCCATCAGGCTGTCCGACTTGCCTTCCATGGCGGCCTCGGTGAGGACGCGTGTCGTCTCCTGGAAGGACGCGGCCGACAGCCACGAATCGGTGGCCAAGGACGCCTTCGTGATGCCCATGAGTTCGTCACGAGCAGATGCCGGCTGGCCGCCTTCGGCAACCACACGGCGGTTCTCGCCCTGGTAGCGCCCACGGTCAACCAGCTCGCCGGGCAGCAGGTTGGTGTCGCCCGACTCGATCACGGTCACGCGACGCAGCATCTGCCGGACGATGACCTCGATGTGCTTGTCGTGGATGCCCACGCCCTGCGAGCGGTACACCTTCTGCACCTGCTCGACGAGGAAGCGCTCGGCCTCACGACGACCACGAATGCGCAGCACCTGCTTCGGATCGACAGCACCGACGACCAGCTGTTCGCCGGCCTTGACGTTCTGCCCGTCCTCGACGAGGAGACGGGCACGCTTGGAGACTGCGTGCTCGATCTCGTCGCCGCCGTCGTCGGGGGTGATGACGACGAAGCGGGTCTTGCGGCTGTCATCGACCTTGGCACGTCCGGTCGCCTCGGCGATGGGAGCGAAGCCCTTCGGTGTGCGAGCTTCGAAGAGCTCGGTCACACGCGGCAGACCCTGGGTGATGTCACCCGAGGACGCCGCCGCACCACCCGTGTGGAAGGTACGCATGGTGAGCTGGGTTCCCGGCTCACCGATCGACTGGGCAGCGACGGTGCCGATGGCTTCGCCGATGTCGACGAGCTTTCCGGTGGCCATCGAGCGGCCGTAGTGCATGGCCGAGATCTCCGTATCGGAATCAGCGGTGAGCACGGAGTGAACCTTGAGCTCCTCGATCCCGGCAGCGACCAGCGTATCGATCGTCTCTGCGGTCACGTCGGTCTTGCCCGGCACGATGACATTGCCATCGGCGTCGGAGACGTCTGAGACTGTGAGTCGCCCGTACAGGGTCGTCTCTGCATACTCGTGCGGCACGAGCTTGCCCTCGTGGTCGCGCTCGGCCGCAGGCAGGGTGATGCCCTTGTTCGAGTCGGCTTCAGCAGTGCGGACGATGACGTCCTGCGACACGTCGACGAGGCGACGGGTCAGGTAACCGGAGTCAGCGGTACGCAGAGCGGTATCGGCCAGACCCTTACGAGCACCGTGCGAGGCGATGAAGTACTCCAGCACCGACAGTCCCTCACGGTAGTTCGAGACGATCGGACGGGGGATGATCTCACCCTTCGGGTTCGTCACCAGTCCACGCATACCGGCCAGCTGACGGACCTGCATCCAGTTACCGGATGCGCCGGACTCCACCAGACGCAGAACCGAGTTCTCCTCCGGGAAGTTCGTCCGCATGACCTGGTCGACCTTCTCGGTCGTCTCGGTCCACAGCTTGACCAGTTCGTTGCGGCGTTCGTCATCGGTGAGCGCACCGAGTTCGTACTGCTGCTGAACCTTCGTGTCGAAGGCCTCGGCGTTGTCGAGGATCTCCGTCTTGGCTTCGGGTGAGACCACATCGGACATCGAGATGGTGATGCCCGACCGGGTCGCCCAGTAGAAGCCGCCGGCCTTGAAGTTGTCCAGCGTCTGCGCGACATCGACCTTGGGGTATTCCTCAGCCAGGTAGTTGATGATGCGGCTGAGTGCCTTCTTGTCGATCGTGGAGTTCATGAACGAGTAGTCGGCAGGCAGGTAATCGTTGAACTGTGCACGACCAAGTGTGGTCTCCACATCCAGCGGATCGCCGGCTTCCCACCCCTCGGGAACCTCGAGATCGTCGCCGGGGACGACGTTATCAAGACGGATCGTGATGACCGAACCGAGGTCCAGCTCGCCCCGGTCGAAGGCCATGATGGCTTCGCCGAGACCGGTGAAGGAACGTCCCTCGCCGGCCAGCCCCTTGCGCACGGAAGTCAGGTGGTAGAGACCGATGATCATGTCCTGTGAGGGCATGGTCACGGGCTTGCCGTCCGAAGGCTTGAGGATGTTGTTAGCCGAGAGCATGAGCACACGTGCCTCTGCCTGGGCCTCGGGGCTCAGCGGCAGGTGCACGGCCATCTGGTCACCATCGAAGTCGGCGTTGAACGCCGAGCAGACGAGGGGGTGCAGCTGGATGGCCTTACCCTCGATGAGCTGCGGTTCGAACGCCTGGATGCCCAGGCGGTGCAGGGTCGGTGCACGGTTGAGCAGCACCGGGTGTTCGGTGATGACCTCTTCGAGCACGTCCCACACCTGAGGGTGCTGACGCTCGACCATGCGCTTGGCCGACTTGATGTTCTGTGCATGGTTGAGATCGACCAGGCGCTTCATCACGAAGGGCTTGAACAGTTCCAGAGCCATGGTCTTGGGCAGACCACACTGGTGCAGGTGCAGCTGCGGACCGACGACGATGACCGAACGGCCCGAGTAGTCCACACGCTTGCCCAGGAGGTTCTGACGGAAACGTCCCTGCTTGCCCTTGAGCATGTCCGACAGTGACTTCAGCGGGCGGTTGCCCGGTCCGGTCACAGGACGGCCGCGACGGCCGTTGTCGAACAGTGAGTCCACGGCTTCCTGCAGCATCCGCTTCTCGTTGTTGACGATGATCTCGGGAGCACCGAGGTCCAGCAGACGCTTGAGGCGGTTGTTGCGGTTGATCACACGACGGTAGAGGTCGTTGAGGTCAGACGTGGCGAAGCGTCCACCGTCGAGCTGCACCATCGGGCGCAGTTCGGGCGGCACCACAGGAACAACATCGAGGACCATGCCCTCGGGGTTGTTGTCAGTGGTCAGGAACGCGTTGACGACCTTGAGACGCTTCAGGGCGCGGGTCTTGCGCTGGCCCTTGCCTGTGGCGATCAGTTCACGCAGCTTCTCGGATTCGGCATCGAGGTCGAACTCGAGCAGACGCTTCTGGATCGCCTCGGCGCCCATGGCGCCTGTGAAGTACAGGCCGAAGCGGTGGAACATCTCGCGGTACAGGCCCTCATCGCCCTCGAGGTCGTTGACCTTGAGGTTCTTGAACCGATCCCACACCTGCTCAAGGCGGTCGACCTCACGGTCGGCGTTCTTGCGCAGCTTGTCCATTTCCTTCTCGGCGACATCGCGCAGCTTCTTCTTGGCCGGGGCGGAACCGCCGTCGGCCTCGAGTGCTGCCAGGTCTTCTTCGAGCTTCTTGGCGCGACGATCGATGTCGGCGTCACGGCGGGTGCCGATCTGCTGCTTCTCGATGTCGATCTTGTTCTGCAGGCTGGGCAGATCACGGTGGCGGGAGTCCTCATCCACCGTGGTGATCATGTAGGCGGCGAAGTAGATGACCTTCTCGAGGTCCTTCGGCGCCAGGTCCAGCAGGTAGCCCAAGCGTGAGGGAACACCCTTGAAGTACCAGATGTGAGTGACAGGTGCGGCCAGCTCGATGTGTCCCATGCGCTCACGGCGAACCTTCGCACGGGTCACCTCGACGCCGCAGCGCTCGCAGATGATGCCCTTGAAGCGGACGCGCTTGTACTTGCCGCAGGCGCACTCCCAGTCACGAGTGGGTCCGAAGATCTTCTCGCAGAAGAGTCCGTCCTTCTCGGGCTTGAGTGTGCGGTAGTTGATGGTCTCAGGCTTTTTCACCTCACCGTGTGACCAGCCGCGGATGGATTCCGCAGTGGCAAGACCGATACGTAGCTCATCAAAGAAATTGACGTCAGGCACGTAAATCCTCTTTCCTGGCGATGAACATCTCGTTCATCGCGAAGTTGTGTCGGTTGAAGTGGAAGTCCTCAGACTTCTTCTACGGTCTGGGCTTCGCGGCGAGACAGGTCGATGCCCAGCTCTTCAGCTGCACGGTAGACCTCGTCTTCGCCGTCACGCATCTCAACCTCGGCTCCGTCCGACGACAGAACTTCGACGTTGAGGCACAGGGACTGCATCTCCTTGATGAGGACCTTGAACGACTCGGGGATTCCCGGATCGGGCAGGTTCTCGCCCTTGACGATGGCTTCGTAGACCTTGACGCGGCCTGGGATGTCATCGGACTTGATCGTCAGCAGTTCCTGCAGCGTGTAGGCCGCACCGTAGGCCTCGAGGGCCCACACTTCCATCTCACCGAAGCGCTGACCGCCGAACTGCGCCTTACCACCGAGCGGCTGCTGGGTGATCATCGAGTACGGGCCGGTCGAACGCGCGTGGATCTTGTCGTCGACGAGGTGGTGGAGCTTGAGCATGTACATGTAGCCGACAGCGATCGGGTACGGGAACGGTTCGCCGGAGCGACCGTCGAACAGCTGGGCCTTGCCCGAGGAATCGATGAGTCGATCCCCATCGCGGTTGGGAGTCGTCGAATCCAGCAGTCCGCGCAGCTCCTGCTCGTGTGCACCGTCGAAGACCGGAGTCGCCAGGTTGGTTCCGGCTTCGGCTTCGCGGGCAGCGGAGGGAAGGTCGGCTGCCCACTCGGGGCTGCCTTCGATCTTCCAACCCTGCTTCGAAATCCATCCGAGGTGGACTTCGAAGACCTGTCCGATGTTCATACGGCGGGGAACACCGTGCGGGTTGAGGATGATGTCGACGGGGGTTCCGTCGGACAGGAACGGCATGTCCTCAACGGGCAGGATGGTCGAGATGACACCCTTGTTGCCGTGACGACCGGCCATCTTGTCACCGATGGTGATCTTACGGCGCTGGGCGACGTAGACGCGGACCATCTGGTTGACGCCCGGCGAGAGCTCGTCGTCGTCCTCACGGTCGAAGACCCGGACGCCGATGACGGTGCCGATCTCACCGTGGGGCACCCGCAGCGAGGTGTCGCGGACTTCGCGGGACTTCTCTCCGAAGATCGCGCGCAGCAGGCGCTCTTCCGGAGTCAGCTCGGTCTCACCCTTCGGGGTGACCTTGCCGACGAGGATGTCGCCATCGGTGACCTCGGCGCCGATGCGGATGATTCCGCGATCGTCGAGGTCGGCCAGGGCATCCGGCGAGATGTTCGGAATGTCGCGGGTGATCTCTTCGGCACCGAGCTTGGTGTCGCGAGCATCGACCTCGTGCTCCTCGATGTGGATCGAGGACAGAACGTCGTCCTGAACGAGACGCTGGGAGAGGATGATCGCATCCTCGAAGTTGTAGCCTTCCCAGGACATGAATGCCACGAGAAGGTTCTTGCCCAGAGCCATCTCACCGTTCTCGGTCGACGGTCCGTCGGCCAGGACTGTGCCCGACTCGACGCGATCGCCTTCGTCGACGATGATGCGCTGGTTGTACGAGGTTCCGTGGTTGGAACGCTTGAACTTCGAGGCACGGTAGGTCTGCATCGTGCCGTCGTCAGCCAGCACGGTGACGAAGTCGGCGGACACCTCGGTGATGACGCCTGGGCGATCGGCGGTGATGACATCGCCGGCGTCGACAGCGGCACGGTACTCCATGCCGGTTCCCACGACCGGGGACTCCGACATCACCAGCGGCACGGCCTGACGCTGCATGTTCGCACCCATGAGGGCACGGTTCGCGTCATCGTGCTCAAGGAACGGAATCAGCGCAGACGCGACTGAGACCATCTGACGCGCGGAGACGTCCATGAAGTCAATCGTGTCGTCCTGAACCAGCTCGGCTTCACCGCCGCCGCCCTTAGGACGTGCGAGGACTTCGACTTCGGCGAAGCGCTGCTCTTCGGTCAACGGGGCGTTGGCCTGCGCGATGTTGAACTCGAGCTCATCATCGGCGGTCAGGTACTCGGTCTCGTCGGTGACGACACCGTCGACGACCTTGCGGTACGGCGTCTCGATGAATCCGAACGGGTTGATGCGGGCGTAGGAGGCCAGCGAACCGATGAGGCCGATGTTCGGGCCTTCGGGAGTCTCGATCGGGCACATACGTCCGTAGTGCGAGGGGTGGACGTCACGGACTTCCATGGCGGCACGGTCACGTGAGAGACCGCCCGGGCCCAGAGCGGACAGGCGGCGCTTGTGGGTCAGACCCGCGAGCGGGTTGTTCTGATCCATGAACTGCGAGAGCTGCGAGGTGCCGAAGAACTCCTTGATCGCAGCCACCACGGGGCGGATGTTGATCAGGGTCTGAGGTGTGATCGCTTCGACGTCCTGAGTGGTCATGCGCTCACGAACGACGCGCTCCATGCGAGACAGACCCGTGCGGACCTGGTTCTCGATGAGTTCGCCGACCGCGCGGATGCGACGGTTGCCGAAGTGGTCGATGTCGTCGAGCTTGACGTTGAGCTCGATGTTCTCGCCGTCACGGACGCCCTTGGCGGTGTCCACGCCTGCGTGCAGGGACACGAGGTAGCGGATAGTCGCGACCACATCATCGGTCGACAGGACCGAGTCGCTCAGCGGTGCATCGACTCCCAGCTTGCGGTTGACCTTGTAGCGGCCGACCTTGGCCAGGTCGTAGCGCTTGGGGTTGAAGTACAGGTTGTTGAGCAGGTTGCGTGCCGCTTCAGCGGTCGCAGGCTCTGCCGGGCGCAGCTTCTTGTAGATGTCGAGCAGCGCTTCGTCCTGAGTGCTGACCGTGTCCTTGGCCATGGTCTCGCGGATCGATTCGAACTCGCCGAACTCTTCGAGGATCTTCGCTTCCGACCAGCCGAGGGCCTTGAGCAGAACCGTCACGGACTGCTTGCGCTTGCGGTCGAGGCGAACGCCGACCTGGTCGCGCTTGTCGACCTCGAACTCCAGCCATGCACCACGGGAGGGGATGATCTTCGCGGTGAAGATGTCCTTATCGGTGGTCTTGTCGACGCTGGACTCGAAGTAGGCGCCGGGCGAACGCACGAGCTGTGAGACGACCACGCGCTCGGTGCCGTTGACGATGAACGTGCCTTTGTCGGTCATCAGCGGGAAATCACCCATGAAGACCGTCTGGCTCTTGATCTCGCCGGTGTTGTTGTTCATGAATTCGGCGGTCACATACAGTGGCGCCGAATAGGTCATGTCGCGTTCCTTGCACTCATCGATGGAGTACTTGGCAGCTTCGAACCGGTGCTCCCGGAACGACAGCGACATCGATCCACCGAAGTCCTCGATCGGTGAGATCTCTTCGAAGATGTCTTCGAGTCCCGATGTGGTGGCGACGGAATCGTCTCCGATTTCGATGGCCTCAGCAACGCGGTCCTGCCACGTTTCCGAGCCGATGAGCCAATCGAAGCTGTCTGTCTGCAGACCGAGCAGATCGGGAACCTCGAGCGGTTCGCGAATCTTCGCGAAGGAGATTCTCTTGGGGGCGTTAGCGGTCCTGGTGTTATCGTTGGCGGCGGCCAATGGGATCCTTCCGAGTGCTTCACCAATTGATAGGTCGACTGCCCACCCGAAGTCACATCGCCGACCGCTGGAGTGTCAGATTTCGACACCGGGCGACAACGTGGTTCACTTGAGTGGAAATGAGGTGCCCCCCGCTATATGAAGGCACGCCACAGGCAGATCAACGCAAATATCAAGCCTATAGCAATCGGTCAAGTCATGCAAGACGCTTTTTCCACAGACCGACCCAGGCCCACGTTGCGAATCCCGCCCGGTCGTTGATGGCCAGCATCCACGAGTTCTCCACCGCATTCCACGTGTAGATCCGCTCCACCTGAGTGGACTCCCCCACCGCCTGATGGTTGGCGACCTTCAACGCCGCTCCGAGTCCGTGGCCGCGGTGGTCTCGCACCACGAGAGTCGACCCCTGCCAGCCCACCGCCGGGCGATCGTCGAAGTGGGCGACCTCGGTGAAGCCGGCAGGGGCCTCCCCCTTGAGAGCCAGCGCCGTTCCGAGCTGTTCCCGACCCTCGGCCCGTTTCGCGTCGAGCGCGCGCACTCGTGCGGCATCCCACTTCTCTTCCTCACCGAACTCTTCGGCACCGGGAGTGTCCGTCGACATCCGCTGGTGCAGGAGGGCGACCTGGTCGAGCCGGTGTTCGGGAGTCGGCCCGGTCCAGGTCTCGATCGTGTAGCCGGCATCGAGGTCACGGGCGGGCAGCTTCGCAGCCGTCGCGGTCTTCGCCACCGAGCACCGTTCGAGCTGTTTGAATGCGAAGCCGTGCCGGATCAGGAACGCCACGTCCGGCTGCGCAACGGGCAGGCTGCCCGCTCCGGATTCTGCCGCCAGGTGGGCACTGCGCAGGTCGGCGTCGCGAGCCGCCGGCGGAATCTCGCAATAGCTGGTCAGTTGGGTGCGCCCCTGTGCCGCCAAGTTTGCTTCCATCGCCGCGAGCAGTTCGCTTCCCAGCCCCTGCCCGCGCAGCTCGGGGTGGACCGAGCACCAGACGTCGGCGACATCGAGGTTGTCCTGCAATGTCAGATAGGCGATGCCCTTGGCCACAATGGCCCCGCCGAGGCGACCGATCCACGTCTGATGCGTGACGTAGCCGTTGTCCGACAGCAGTTGCTGCCGCACCTCGTCTGACCGGGGATCGAAATCGGCACCGAGTCCCGAAGCCCGGTTGATGAGGGTGGCGAAGTCGACCGCCTCGGCGAGGATCTCGTCGATGTCAGCGGCGCTGCGGGATCCGGCGGGGATGTCAGTGATCTCCATGAGCGGACATTCTAGACTGCACCCATGGTCAATGTCAGTGTTCTCTCTCAGAATCCGGCCGCGGTCAACTGCGGAATCATCACCGGATCCCACCGCAGCCTCATCGTCGATTCGGGTCCCGGACCCAGCGCAGCGGACCGATTGGTCCGCAGAGCCCAGCAGCTGAGCGTCGAAGTGACCGGCCGCGCCAATCCCATCGATGCCGTCGTCACCCACGACCACTGGGACCATTTCTTCGGCAACGCGACACTGGTCGCGGCAGGTGTCGAGACCTTCCACGTTTCCGAATCGTTCGCCCGAGATCAGGAGGCGACCGCGTGGATCGCCCTCGACGCCGTCCGCACTGCGCCCGAGACAGCAGAATTCGCATCCGAGCTCCCCGAAGACCCGAGCTCGCTCTTCGTCGACGTCTCCCCCGTCGATGCGCCAGGGACAGATTCGATCATCGACCTTGGCGACTGCCGCGTCGAGTTCCATGCTCTGGGCGGTCACTCCACGGCGGACCTCGTCGTGCGCCTGATCGATGCCGGCGTCGTGTTCACCGGTGACCTCGTCGAAGAAGGCGATCCCCCGCAGGCGGGCAACGACGCCTCACTGAGCGAATGGGTGGCCAGCCTCCGGACCCTGCTGTCGTTCTCCGAGGCCACCGTGTTCGTGCCCGGACACGGAGTGCCCGTGGACCGGGACTTCCTCGAACGTCAGCTTGGAGACATCGATGGGCTGCGGATGAATCAGGCCGACGCCGAGGTGGCTCTGCCCGCCCGTGCCATGCCCGGTGACCATGACCGGAGGCTCCCCCGCGAGCAGGTTATCTGCCCTGCCGATGGAGTGCAGTGACGAGGTCCGAACCGATGGCGCCGAAAAGCGTCTGCGCCCAGACACTCGTGCCTTCGACATAGGGGCGGTCACCGTCGAAGATCCACTGCAGCTGGTTGTCTGCGCGCAGGTCCCGCAGGCAGGAGCCGCACACGGGCACGCGGACGTTCGTCGAGTTCGCTCCGACCCGCGTCCGTGCCTGGGCCTCACCGTGCAGAGGGTTGATCGTGCACAGGCTCTCGGGGAGCGCGCTCCCGGAACGGGAACCGCGCTTCTTCTGCCAGCCCGGTCCCACCTCGGCGATCTCCCGTCCTGCCTGTCGCAGGAGCACCATCGCCCCGGCCAGATCGATGCGCTCCGAGCTCTCGTCATCGACGATCCGCCGAGCGATCTGATAGGCATCGAGGCCACGTTCGACCTGCTCGGCGTCCTCTGTTCTCAGGTTCTGCGTCTGCAGGCTCTCGATCTGCTCGGCGAGCTGCGTCGTGTCGGCGTTGATGGTCTCCCGCAGTGACTTCCGCTGCAGGGAATCGACGCGGTTCAGCAGCCGGTCTGGCAACTGGAACTGCTTCTGTGCCCGGGTCGCCTCGCGACGCTGTCGCAGCGATCGAGTGAACCAGATTCCGGCGATGACGAGCGCGAGGATGAGCACCGCCCCACCGAGGAACATCGGAGCGAAGGACCCCGCGCCGTCAACGGTCTGAACCTCGCTGCCGGGCGCCTCCTGCCCGGTGACGGCTTCCTCCTGCTTGTATTCCTGCGGCTGCGCATAGAGGTCGAGGAGGATATTGAGCTTCGTCGTCGACGGCGAGCTGTGGTTCCACTCATCGCGGGCAACTGACATCTGGTCCATCACCTGCATCTGCAAGTCGTGATCGTCCTCGAAGTTCACATCGACGGCGAGCTGAGACTCACCGTTGATCATGATGAACGAACCTTGACCTCCGTTGAACACCTTGATCTGCTCCAGAAGATCTCGGTTCAGGGAGTGCTCATCGACTGCGATGACATAGACGTCATAGTCCAATCCCTGCGCCGTCTCCCGGGCCTGGTCGATGAGATCCGCGTTGAGTGACCCCTCGAGCGCCCCATCGATGTGGAACGGGTCGTCCTTGAGTGCCTCGGCAATCTGCTGTGCATCAGTCCTCACGTGTTCTGCTTCCTCTTCTTGATCGCTCTCCAACTCAGGACGCCCCCGATTCCCAAGCCACCGCCGACGATGAGACCGAGCGCAGCGCCCCCGACCGCTGCGCCACTCGAGTAGGCCAGCGTGTTCGGATCGGTGGAGGTGTCCTCATCGACGACGATCGGCTGCCCCTCATCGTCGAGACTTCGCGAGAGGTTGGACTGCACGTCTTCGACTTCTGCTGCTTTGAGCGCTCGCACATAGGCCAGTGCGACGGCAGAATCATCATCGTCGAAGTCGGTGTCTGCGGCTGAGAGAGATATCCGCCGAACGGCTCCCTTGTCGGCAATACCTTCGGCGCCAACGCCCCCGACAACGACCACCGTGGCACGCTCGTCGGGCAGCTCCTCGGCGATCCGGGCAGCGAGAAGGTCTGCTTGTCCATCAGCATCATCGACCTGCGAGGCGACCAGGATCGCGACATAGATCGGCATGTCGAGGCCCCTGACCTCGTCCCGGATCGTCGCCAGGTTCTCAGCATCGACTTCGAATGCCTGATAGGGATCGATATAGACCGGATCGGACTGCAGGGACTCTGCGATCGTCTGGTAACGGCTCCGGTCGTAGTCCGGATCGTATCGACCCTCGATGCGATCGAGATAGATCGAGTCGACCGTGATCGTGTCGCCCTTCTCGGCGACGATGCGGGCGTCCCTGGCTTCGTCGAATTCGGAGAAGCTGTAGATCGCCGAACCGGTTGCCACGGCACCGAAGATGACGATTGCCGCGCCGAATTTCCCTACCGGGTTCACCTTCGCCCTCCCGTCACAGACGTCGACGGTGAGCCCAGCGATTCCAGCACGGAGTCTTCGAGCGGCTGGAAGCTGCCGAAGCCGGACAGCGCGTACATATCGGAGCGGTGATAGTAGGGAACGGGCTTCTTCGAACCAGGTCGTTTGGGCACCATGAGACATTCCGGCTCATGCCCGGCGTTGACTTCTCGGCGACAGTGATCGCACATGTCGACCATGAGCGTGGTTCCGTCCTGCTTGAGGGCGAACGTCTCGATCTTGTTCCGATGGCGGGGGAAGAGAAAGCAGAATCGAGGCGCCTCCGGGCCGGCCTTGCTCGATCCGCGCAGCCGAGCACGAACCCATTTGTGCGTGGTCAGCAGGTTCTCGACACCGAAGCGATGCGAGAAGTCGACGCTCTCGGCCCAATCGGGATGAGCCTCGATGAGCGAACTGATCGACTGCTGCACTCGACGGCCGCGGTCGTAGAGCGCCCACATCTCCTCGGTGGGGTCTTCCGGCTCGGGAAGCGGTTCGAGCGCACTGACCACGCGCTCCCGCAGCTGCTGCGTCCGTACAGGATCGGGCTTCGTCGTCAGCGAGTTCCGCCAGGAGTACTTCGCCCGGCGGCGCAACACCCAGACGCTCAGTCCCAGGGCAGCAGCGGCCGTCGCTGAGAAGACGAGGACGTCCGGGTTGCCGTTGTCCAGCCCGGTGGCCTCGATGTAGTCCTCGCTGGGATCGCCGGCATCACGGGTATCGAAGTCCGGAGGTGCCGGAGGCTCGGTTCCGTTCGCTGCCGCAATGAGAATCTGCAGCTGATACGGCACCGCCAGTTCGACCGGCAGAAAGTCGCCGCTGGTCGACCTGGCGAGAAAGTCCGATCCCGGAGGTATCGCAGGTCCGTTCGCATCGACTAAGTAGGCGTAGGACCGGGCGGCGTCATCTGCCTGACTGAAGAGGACGATGGTCTGCTCTTCGCCGTTGTCTTTATGCATCGAATATGCCAGATCAGAACAGAAGCGCGACCATGCGGCCTCCTCCGAGTTCGGCAGGGGCGGCATAATCGCGATGTAATGCGCAATGCCCGACTTCTCGACTTGTTCCGAAGCGTGTTCGACCGCTGTCTTCTGACTGTCAGTGAGGCCTGGAGCAATGACCGGATCGATGTACAGTGGATCGCTCTGCCAGGCGTCTCGGAGCGCGGAACTCAGCCTCTTCAGCAGCGTGGTCGCGGTGGTACTGTCAGTCACCACTCAAGAATAGGGCAGGGCACTCTCAGCCTGGTATCTCAGCATGTTGCGGTCTTGTAACATCGCCGACTCGAACAGTGAATGCGAAGAACCCCACAGCATCGGCTGTGGGGTTCTTCGATGCGGCAGCAGTCAGACTGCTGCCGGCGAAATCACTTGAGGGTGACGGTTGCGCCCGCGCCCTCGAGAGTTTCCTTGGCCTTGTCGGCGACGTCCTGGGACACGCCTTCGAGGACGGCCTTGGGTGCGCCGTCGACGAGGTCCTTGGCTTCCTTGAGTCCGAGGGAGGTGAGCCCACGAACTTCCTTGATGACAGGAACCTTCTTCTCGCCGGCCGATTCGAGGATAACGTCGAATTCGGTCTGCTCTTCGGCGGGCTCTTCTGCGCCGGCGGCAGGAGCAGCGGCAACTGCGGCAGCAGGTGCAGCAGCTTCAACTTCGAAGACCTCTTCGAACTTCTTGACGAAGTCCGAGAGTTCGATCAGGGTGAGCTCTTTGAAACCTTCGATGAGCTCTTCGGGGGTGAGCTTAGCCATGGTGGCCAGTCCTTCCTTTGGTGGTCACGTTGAGCGACCGGGTTTATGGGGTGATGCTCAGTCGTTCGAAGCAGGCGCGTTGTCCTGCTCCTCGCGGAGAGCGTCGACAGTGCGCACGGCCTTGACCATCGGAGCGGTGAACAGGTAAGCCGCCTGGTGGAGGCTTGCCTTCATTGCACCAGCTGCCTTTGAAAGCAGCACTTCGCGAGGTTCGAGGTCGGCGAGTTTGTTGACATCCTCAGCACTGAGGACGGCACCATCCCAGTGGCCGCCCTTCAATACGAGCTGAGAATTCGCCTTGGCAAAGTTACGCAGTGCCTTGGCAGCCTCAGGTGGTTCACCGTTGACGAATGCGATCGCGGTGGGTCCGTTGAGGAACTCATCGAGATCGTTGATTCCGGCTTCTTTGGCTGCAATAGCAGTGAGCGTATTCTTTACCACGGCGTAGCTGACGTTCTCACCGAGTGAAACGCGCAGATCTTGCATCTGCGCAACGGTGAGACCGCGGTACTCGGTCAGCAACACAGCGTCGGAGTTCTCAAACTGCTGTTTGATCTCCTCTACTGCGGCTGCCTTGTCTGGCCTCGCCATGGTAGTTCCTTTCGTACAGTCGCCGATCGTGTCCCAACACCAAAAAAGCGCTCCACGCAGGCATGCGTGAAACGCTTCGGATGATGAGATCATAGGACCTCATCGGAAGAATCTCGTGCTCACCTGCGCAGGTCACTCCAGTGGAGTCTTCGTTTTGCGGGCAACAGAACTCGATTGCGAATCCTGTTGATTCCGAAAAGACCGACGGTCTTGGGTACTTGAAGTCTATCGAAGGTCCGCGCGGCAAGTCCAATCGACCGCAGAGATGCTGGACACATCGCTCGCTCTGCCGATCTCACCCTCTGCGGATCTCGACCTCTACGACAAGCCTGGCAACATTGCGGGCGCTGAGCAACCTGCAGAGACGGTTGTGAACGGCCCGGAGGGGGGGGGGGGCCGAAGGTGGGAGGTTTTTATGAAGGCACCGGCCGCGGCGGTTGGCGGGG
>NZ_JAKDJU010000040.1 GCF_030453725.1 Brevibacterium picturae | reverse complement strand
GCGCTCGCCTCGGCGGCGGTGGACGGATTCGAGCCGATTCCACGGCCGGGCTGAGGCTGCCCATGGACCCAGGCGTCGAGATCGATCTCGCCGAGGTTGGAAGAGTGCGGCTTGAGCCCGAAGTAGACCTCGTCGTTGGGCGTCGTACCGAAGTCCACCACGACCGCGTCGGTCTCCAGCTCGGTTTCGATGCCCGAGTAGTCGTTGCGCAGTCGCGCCGTGACCAGTTTGTCCTTCGACTGGGGCTTGGCTGCGAGCCTTTCGCCGAGGTGGACGGTGACCCCGAATTCGGAGAAAACCTGCAGATACGCAGGCGAATTCATCGATCCGACGTCGACGCCGATGGTGCGCTCGGGGCTGACGTAGGTGACCTCCTGGCCGTTGCGGGCCAAATGCTCCACAGCATCGAGGGCCGGATAGAAGCCGTGATCGTCGAAGACGAGGACTCGGGACTTATTGCGCAGACTGTCATCCATGACGTCCCAGACGTCGAACGAGGGCCCCTCCTCACGGAACGGATAGCTGGCGTCGGGAACGCCCCCGGTGGCGACGATGACCACGTCGGGTGCCAGGGCGAGGATGTCGTCGGCCTCGGCGAAGGTGTCCAGTCGGATGTCGACCCCGTGCTTCTTGCACTGCTGGACCCTCCAGTCGATGATGCCGATGAGATCGCGGCGGCGCTGCGAGCGTGCGGCGATCTTCACCTGGCCCCCGGCCGCCGAATCGGCCTCGAGCAGGGTCACGCGGTGTCCGCGCACTGCGGCCACGCGCGCGGCCTCGAGACCTGCCGGACCGGCTCCGACGATGACGACGTGCTTGGGGCCGGCGCCGACATCGCGGGCGATCTCCTGCGGCAGATCAGCCTCACGCCCGCTCGCGGGATTGTGGATGCAGGTCGCGGCGCCGGAGGTGTAGATGCTGTCGAGGCACATGTTCGCGCCCACGCACGGGCGGATGTCGTCCTCGCGGTGCTCCTCGATCTTCTTCACGAGATAGGGGTCGGCCAACTGTGCCCTGGTCATGCCCACGAGGTCGAGGCAGCCGTCCTCGATCGCGAAGCGGGCGGTGGGCGCATCGGCGATCCGGGCCGCATGGAGCACGGGGATGTCGATGGACTCCCGGATGCGACGGCAGGTCTCGAGCCAGGGAGCCGAGGGTGTGCCCATGCCCGGGATCGCCTCGGCGAGCTCCTTGTCGGAGCTGATCGTGCCGACGTTGAGGTTGAGGAAGTCGATGCCGTGGGCGGCGTATTTCTTGAGGGCATCGATGGCGAGGTCCTCGGTGATGCCGCTCTCAAACTGCTCGAGCACCGACATGCGAACGCCGAGGGCGAGTCCCTCTGAGGCACCGCGCATCGCGTCGATGATCCTCAAGGGGAAGCGCATGCGAGCTGCGAGGTCGCCGTTGTAGTCATCTTCGCGGTCGTTGAACCTGGAGGCGAAGAAGTAGTCGATGAGGTGGCCGGTGTGGAGGAACTCCAGACCGTCGAACCCGGCCGCCTTCACCCGTGCCGTTGCCGCCGCGAAGTCGTCGACCACGCGCTCGATGTCGAAGTCCTCCATGGCTTTGGTGAAGGAGCGGTGGGTGGGTTCGCGGTGGCGGCCTGATGAGACGAGGGGCAGCCAGTCGGCCGTGAAGTTCGAGTTGCGCGGACCCAGGTGGGTCAGCTGGATCATCACGGCGGTGCCTTCGGCGTGGCAGTCCTCGGCGATCGCGGACAGCCACGGGATCACCTCGTCGGTGGAGAGGTCGACATTGCCGAACGCGGCGGGGGAGTCCTTGGACACCGTGGCCGATCCGGCTGTCATCGTCAGCCCCACCCCGCCGCGGGCCTTCTCCCGATGATAGAGGCGATACCGGTCCTTGGGCATGCCGAGCTCGGTGTAGGCGGGCTCATGCGCGGTGGAGACGATGCGGTTCTTGAGCTGAACAGGCCCCAACGCGAATGGCTGGAGCAGGGGATCGAGGGACATGGTTCCTCCTTCTTCGCAGGAACGACAGTGGTTGCTTCGCAGGAACCACACCGTGGTTTCGACGACCCCATTCCGACTCGATCGAAAGTAAGGTAGTCGATAACCGATTACTTCACTCAATCGTGAGTTGTCGCGGTTATGCTGTCAATAGCCATCCAAGGAGAATTTTGATCAGCAACGAGTCAGCCTCACCTGCTGTGAAGCGACAGACACCGGGGTCGGCAGCGACGCAGACATCGAGGCCGATGCCAGCACCGGCACCGGTCCGACCCGATTCCGCCCCGACGCTGCGCGAGCATGCGCTCGTCGTCATTCGTCATGCGATCACGACCGGCGACCTCGACGAGGACACGATCTACTCGGCAGCGGGTTTGGCCAAGCGGCTGGGCATCTCGCTGAGTCCGGTCAGGGAGGCCATGATGTCTCTGGTCACCGAAGGCACCGTCGAAGCTGTGCCGAACCGGGGCTTCCGGCTGGTGCCCGTGACGCGGGAGGACCTGGAGGAGATCATCCGGATCAGGTCCCTTCTCGCCGACCCCGCGGTTGAGGCCCTGTGCGCCCGGGTCTCCGAGGCTCCGGACTCGTGCGAGACTGCGCTCGGTGAGCTTCGCCGGAATGCCGAGGATGCCCTGTCCGCCGCCGTCGAGGGCGACACAATCGGGTTCATGACCGCCGACCGACTGTTCCACGAACATCTTCTCGAATACGGACTCGGCAGGAGAGCCGCGGAGATCAGCCTGCGACTGCGGGACCAGTCACGAGTCTTTGCGGCGCATTCGATCGCGACCATGGTCGACTCTGAGTCGGCGCAGCAGATCGTCGACCTCGTCGGGCTCATCGAGACGGGCTGCACTGACGAGGCCCGCGCTCTCGTCGTCGACAATCTCTTCTACTTCAAGCGTGCCGAGAACCGCTAGCGGAGCCCGGCAGGATCACACCTTCACAACCGGGATCGGCATGGTGTCCGGATCGAGGTCGGGGTTGTCGTCCTGCGTGCGCGCCAGCTCGACGGCCTCCTCGTGCGTGTTGACCGTCGGGAACGACCCCGGCAGCGGCCGGTGTGCAGATTCCTTCATGAACAGCACGGCAACGAGAGCAATGACGGAGAAGAACATGATGTAGAACGCGGGCATGTACGAGTTGCCGGTGGCGTCGATGAGCGCCTGGCTGACCAGCGGTGTGGTGCCGCCGAACAGGGAGACTCCGAGGTTGAACGTCAGTCCCATGGCACCGTAGCGCGAGGACGTCGGGAACAGGGCAGGAAGCGTCGACGCCAGGCAGGCGATGTAGAAGCCCGCCGGAACCGCCACCATGAACAAGGCGATCGTGATCGCCCACATCCCACCGATCTGCATGATGGCGAACGCCGGAACGATGAGCACGATCGTGGCAGCTGCCGCGACAATGAAGACGAACTTGCGTCCCAGTCGGTCCGAGAGCCTGCCGATGAGCGGAAGGCACAGGGACATGGCCACGAGCACCGGAATGGTGACCACGGCGGCCTGAACGTTCGAGACCTTGACCGTCTCCTCGAGATAGGTCGGCATGAAGCTCGTCAGGGCGTAGCCCGCCGTCTGCGAACCCGCGACGATGGCGATGCCGATGAGGATCTCTTTCCAGAAGTGACGGATGACGCCGATGAGGCCGTGGCGAGCATATTTGTCGTCCTTGACCTTCACATCGAGGCCCTCGGCGACCGAGGCTTCGAAGCTGGGTGTCTCCGGAATCTTCAGTCGGAACCAGATGGCGACGGCGCCGAGCGGAATGGCGATGAGGAACGGGATCCTCCAGCCGCCGTCGACCATCGCGGTCTCGCCGGCGACGGCCGTGCTGATGACGGTGGTGACGGCAACGGTGCCCGCACCGGCTGCGAAGCCGATATAGGAGCCGACGTCGAGCCAGGAGGCCCAGAAGCCACGGGGCTTGTCCGGTGCGAATTCGGAGACGTAGGTGGTCGCACCTGCGTATTCGCCGCCGGTGGAGAAGCCTTGGATCATCTTGAGCAGGTAGAGGGGGATGATCACCCACAGGCCGACCTGCGCGGCAGTGGGCAGCACGCCGATGAGGGCGGTGGCGGTGGCCATCGTGGCCATGGTGAAGAAGAGAACCTTCTGTCGCCCGATCTTGTCACCGAGGGGTCCGAGCACCATGCCGCCGAGCGGGCGGACGAGGAAGGAGACCGCGAAGCCGAGCAGCGTGACGAGGAGGCCCATCTGCGGGTCCATGCCTTCGGTGAAGACGGAGGTCATCGTCACGGCGAGGTAGCCGTAGACGCCGAAGTCGAACCATTCCATGAAGTTGCCGACCGTCGTTCCCCCGATGGCGGTGCGGATGGACTTCTGCTCGATGACGATGCAGTGATCGGCCTCCAGGCGCTTCTTCTTGAGCGCCTTCCGTCCTCGCCGGGACGGCTTCTCCGTTTTGGCAGCGGTATTTTCGGCGCCTTCTGACATCAGCGGTTCCTCGTTTCAGATGAAATTCGGTTATCTGCCGGCCGCAGAACTCGTAGATTCTGAGAGATTGGTTTTTGGCAATGCAGAACATCGTTGCTCGATTAGACACCCATGTCAATAGGATTGGTGACCCGCATCACGAGAAAATGTCTGTGAGCCCAGAAATCTGTGGGTCGAGGGAGATCGAGCATCATCTTTACGTCAGGCCAACCTGCGTTTATTGGGAGCAGGGCTGCGGCGGAACAGCAGCGAGCCCCTGCATGGTCTCGGCGCGGCTCCTGCAGGCCCGGGCGCCGAGCCTGGCCTGCGCCCGCACTTCAGTTCGAAGAGGTGGAGGCCCCGGTCGAAGGATCGTCTGGTGTCGGTTCTGAGTCGGTTCCGGTATCCGACGGATCCGGCTCGGGAGAGTCGGTTTCTGGAGGTGATTCGGGCTCGTCAGTTGCCGGAGGTGGTGTGTCGTCCTCCGTCGGGGTGGGATCAGGCTCTGGATCCGTCGTAGGTGCGGGCTCCGACGGTGATTCCGGCTCGTCAGGCTCCGACGGCGTTTCGGACTCGGACGGTTCATCCGACGGTGATTCGGGGTCAGAAGGTTCGGGGTCGGAAGGTTCGGGGTCGGAAGGCGACTCCGGACCCGGACGATCAGAATCCGAAGGACCCGGATCATCGGGGTTCCTCGACGAGGGGCGATCGCCGTTGTCGCCGGAATCGTCCTTGGACGGGGAATCGTCGCCAGTTCGTCCGGCATCGTCTCGGGAGCTCTTGGAGGACTCCTCGTTCTCGTCCTGATCCGTGGAGCCGGGGACGGATTCCTGCGAATTCTCCGAGCCCTGCTCTCGGCTTCCCTGATGTGAGTCGGTGTCATCAGGCGACTGCTCGTCACGACCGGAGGCGGCGTCACGGCTCGAGTCCTCGTCCTCAGACGACGTGTCCACTTTGGAGACGTTCGATGTTCCGCCTCCGGATCTCAGCCCCTCCTCCTGGTGCGGCACGATGGCGAGGCCGACAAGAGTCCCGAGGAGGCCGATGCACGCTGCAACCACAGGGATCAGCACGGGTTTCGACATACTGAAGCCGGATCGTGAGGACGCCGCGACCGATGTCTGAGCAGGGACGTGTGATGGGTCGGCCGATGCGCTCACCGCGGCGAGCGAAGCGGCCCGGCCGGACTCGGTGTCTTCGGTGGGTTCAGCGCCTTCGGCGGACGTAGGCGGTTCGATGTCTGCGTCGGTGTTGGCGAAGACAGCTGCCGACGCCATGGTCGCGGCGTCGGATTCCTCTGCTCGCGGATCTGCCTCTGTTTGCCCAAATTCTGATGCGGCGTCGGGTTTGCCCGGATCCGTACTGTCCGGCCTCGTGTCGGCAACCGGAGATCCTGCCGGCTCCGGGGCCGTGTGAGCCACGATGTCCGAGAGCCGCTCGATGACGATCGGCGAGGTCAGGAAGGCAGGAACGAGAGCGGAGCGTCGATCGGCAGCCGCATCGCTGCCCTCGGGGCGAATCCGATCCCACTCCTTGTGCAGATCCTGGTGGGCACGACTCGAGAGTCGTTCGACAACTGCTGTGCGGATATTCAGCCTGTCCGCCACAGCCTCGGGCGAGAGCTGCTCGACTTCTCGCAGCCACAGGATCCGCTGCCAATTGTCGGGCAGGGTCGACATTGCCTGCGCAAGCAGAGCATGATCCGGTTCGCCCCCGTCTCGGGCACTGGCCTGATCCTGGTCGCTTGCAGGCGCACCCTGGAGCGACGAATCAGCTCGCGGCTGACGAACGGCGAGGCGTTCGTCGATCGCGTTGTTCACCTTGGACCGGAGGCCCTCGGTGGTGTCGGCGGTTCCGTTCAGCAGGGATCTGAGCACGCTGAGGAAGGCGTCGTCGACAACCCTCCGGGCATCGGCGTCCGGCAGCGAGGATGAGGCTCTGGCGACCGCATCGTCGATGTAGCGGCGATAGATCTCTGAGTAGGCGCCGGCGGTTCCGGCGTCGATGAGCGAGAGGAGCTCGTTCTCCGTGAAATCGGCGAGTTCTTCCCCTGGCTGATGTGCTTGCGCGTCCATCCGGTCCTGAGCCAATCGGTTACGTCATGCAGTCTGCGACTGCTTCATTGCAGACTGCCTTGTGTATAGCAGTGAGAATAAGGGAAGCGCACTCTGCGAGAGAGTTATCCTCAGCTGGTGACTGTATCGGACAAGATAGGTTTCTGCATTCAGTATCGTTATTTGAACACTCAACCAGTCCGGCCTGGGGTCCGGAGTGGTGTCAGTCCTTGAGGACGCGGAAGGTGCTCAGCGTCGGATCGACGCCGCCGCGGACGTGTCCCGTCGGGCTCGCTGCCACGGCCTGCAGGAACTCGACGGTCTCTGCGGTGATCTCCTCACCTGGGAGGACATTCGGAATACCGGGTGGGTATGCGGCCAGGGAGCTGACGCTGGTTCGACCGAGTGCCTCGGCGGCGGGAACGAGCTCGGAGTCCGCGAAATACGCATCGCGCGGCAGGGCGACCAATTTTCCCGCACTCGGCAGGGCGGGGATGCCGGCCGACGCCGCGACCGCCTCGGCGGGACTGGTCCCGGTGTTCTCAAGGCGCATCGCATCGAGGGCGTCGAAGAGCCGGCCGAGGTCGGGGGACTTGCCCACGCCGATGAGGGCGACGATCGTCGTGGCCGTCGCCATCTCGGCGAAGATGTCGAAGTCCTCGGTCAGGCGTTTGCGCACGGCATGGCCGTCGAGCCCCGTCGAGGTGATGTCGATGGGCAGGCGGAAGGGGTCGATGTCGACGACATCGGCGTGGTTCATGAAGTCCCCGGAGAGCAGGTGGTAGTGCTCGGAGCCTTCGATCCGGGCACGGATCTGGCGGATGTTCTCCAGTGAGTCCGAGATCGCGTCACGTGAGTTCACGAGGTCCCGGCGAGCGATGTCGATCGAGGCCATGAGGTGGGCGTTCTCGCTGGTCGACGACGTCATCATGAAGGCGCGGGCCAGCGCGGGCTCGAGGCGATTCGCGAATTCGGTGTCGCCGAGGTGGAGGAGCGCTGATTGGGTGAATGAGCCGGCGAGCTTGTGTGTGCTCATGATGACGATGTCGGCGCCCAGGGCGACGGGGGATTCCGGCAGATCGGGGTGGAAGCCGAAGTGGGCACCCCATGCGGCGTCGACGATGAGGGCGGCGCCGGCTTCGTGGGCGACCTCGGCCAGTGCCCTGACGTCGGCGACGGCGCCGAAGTAGCTGGGGGTCACGAGGTAGACGGCGCTGACCGTCTCGGGGTGCGATGCGATGGCGTGACGCAGCGAGTCCGGGGTGACTCCGTGGGCGATGCCGTTGACCTCGTCGATGTTGGGGTAGACGAAGCCGGGGTTGAGTCCGGCCAGCACGATGCCGTCGACGAAGCTCGAATGGGCGCTGCGCTGGGTCACGACACCCGTGCCCAGGGTGCCGATCGCCAGTGCTGCCATGCGGTTGCCCTGCGAGGAGCCGTTGGTGAGGAACCAGGTGCGCCGCGCGCCCCAGGCCTCGGCGGCCAGCTGCAGGGCTTCGTCCTTCGGGGTATCGACGCCGAGGTCGATGCCGTCGAAGAGTGGGGGGATGTCCAGGGAGAGGATGTGCTCGCCGAAGAATTCGGCCTGACCTGCAGAGATTCCCGTCGTGGTGCCGCCGTGTCCGGGAGTGGACAGGAACAGCGAGTCACGCTTGGCCGCCGCGGCCAGCGCATCGGCGTACGGGGCGTGAGTCGTCACAGTCCCCGGGAATGCCGAGTGTTCCGGAGCGGAGGTCATGTGGGAATCCTGGTGCACGGTCATAGATCCAGGTTAGGGAGTGAAGCCTTGCCGGGAGAATACCAAGTTTCCTAAACTGATGAATACATACTATTGACCCGATGGTCGGAGGATGATGGAAGCTCTCGATACCCGTGGGCTCTCGGCCCTGCGTGAGATCGCCGAATCGGGCTCTGTTGCGGCAGCGGCGACCGCACTTGGGTGGAGCCAGCCCACGGTCAACCACCACCTGCACAACCTGGAGAGGGCGCTGGGGTCGACGTTGATCGTGAAGAGCCCCCGCGGGTCGCATCCAACCGTCGTGGGCAATCTCGTCGTGACACGTGCGATCGAGATCCTGGGGCTGTGCGATCGCCTCGGCGCCGAGGTGGCGCTGTGGCGAGAGGACCAGGCGGTCCCGGTCCGGATCGGAGCTGTTCCCACAGTCGGCGCCCGCGTGATTCCGAAGCTGCACAACCAGCTGCAGAAGCGGGCCCGCTGGCAGGCGCACGACGAGATTGCCGCCGAGAGCCCGACGGCCGGGGAGATGACGACCGCAGGCAGGAATTCCGAGATGACGACCGCAGGCAGGAATGCCGAGATGACGGCCGCAGCACTCGATGTGACCTTGGACGAGCATGCGAAGCTCGTCGCCAGGCTGGAGGCCGGTGATCTCGATCTTGCCCTGCTCGTCTCGACGGACATCGACAAGACGTGGATCCCGTCGACCCTGACGGCCAAACATCTGTATTCGGAGCAGCTCTTCCTGTGCGTGCCGAAGCCCGTCGGACCGATCGCCCTGGACGCCGCGGGCATGCCCGACCTCACGTCGCTCGTATCCCAGACCTGGGCGTTCAGCATCGACCCTGGTGACGCCATCGACGAGGTGGTCAGGTCGCTGTGCGTGACCGCGGGCTTCGAGCCCCGGGTGGGGATGAGGATGGACGACTACGCGGCGATCATCCGCATGATCGCCGCAGGGCTGGCGGTCGCAGTGATCCCTGATTCCTCGGTCCCGGAGGACCCGACGGTCGAGATCATCCCGATGCCGATGGACGCCTGCCGCCGCGACGTGCTCCTCGTCTCACGCGCACGGACGGCGGGATCGAGTGCGCAGGTCGCTCGACACGATCCGATCGTCGCCGCCCACAATGCCGCCATCGCCGAGGTGGTCGCCGACGTGGGAACCGTCACCGCACAGTGGCGGTGAGCAGGTGCCCGGCGGTGACTGGGGTTCGCGTCGGACGGTGAACGCTCAGTGCGGGGCCCAGGCGTCTTCGATCGCGACCTTCTCGGTCACCTCGGCGGGCAGTGTCTTCGAGGCCAACGCCTCGATGGTCACCTGCTCGAGGACATCGCGGAGGGCGAAGCGGGCCGCGATCCACACCTGTTGGAGGGATTCGGCGGCATCGTCGTACTCGACGGCTTCGGGCCGCTGCCCGTAGATCGAGACCAACGGGCCGTCGACGGCCCGGATGACATCGGCGACCGTGGTGGCGCTCGCCGGCTTCGTCAGCTTCCAGCCGCCGGACTTGCCGCGGACTGACGCCACGATCTCGACCCGGCGCAGATCGGCGAGGATGGCCTGGAGAAATCCCTTGGGGATGTTCTGGCGCCTCCCGAGTTCATCGGCGCTGATGGGCCCGCCGTCGTCGACGTCGGCGATCTCGATCAGGGCCCGCAGGGCATAGTCGGATTTCGTGGTGACCCGCATGCCGTCATCGTAACAGCGGGCTGTCCGCGGGGTCGGGGACTCAGCCGTCCGGGGGACTCAGCCGTCCGGGGTGCTCAGCTTCCGGTGGTGACTTCGGCTCCCGCCTCGGCGAGGGATTCGGTCCGACGAGTTCGGCGTTCGACGCGAACCGCATGCACGATCAGTGCGATCCAGGCTGCCGCGAGGGCCGCGAGGGTGACCGCGACCGTCGTCGACGATGCCCCGAGTGCCAGTGCGATCGTGCGGGCATTGGTGAGGATGATGATCCCACCGGCGGCGATCGCCAACACCCTGGCCGGCAGGATCTTGACCAGCCAGGCGGCGATGGGTGCGGCGATGATTCCGCCGATCAGCAGGGCCGCGGCGATCGACCATTCGATGCCCGAGGAGCCCAGCGCGACGAGGAATCCGAGTGAGCCGCCGACCGCGACGACGAATTCGCTGGTATCGATCGACCCGACGACCTTGCGTGGCTCCAGCCGTCCCGATGACAGGAGGGTTGTGGTCCCGACCGGGCCCCAACCGCCTCCGCCGATGGAGTCCAGGGCGCCGCCGACGAGACCCATGGGCACGAGCAGCTTCACTCCGGGCCGTCCGTGGAACTCGGGGCGGCGGCCGCCGAGGGCGAGGAAGCGCCAGATCACATAGACGCCGAGGGCCAGCAGGAGGCCCGATACCCACGGTGTGGCCGCGTCCCCGCTGAGGCTGGTGAGGAAGGTGGCGCCGGCGAAGGCTCCGATGAATCCGGGGATCGCGAGGATCGAGACGGTCTTCCAGTCGACATTGCCGAACTTGTGGTGCGAGATGCCGGAGACCAGAGAGGTGCCGATCTCGGAGAAATGCACCGCCGCCGAGGCGGTCGCCGGGGCGATCCCGGCCGCCAGCAGCAGGGTCGTCGAGGTCACCCCGTAGGCCATGCCCAAAGAGCCGTCGATGAGTTGGGCGAGGAGGCCGACGAGCCCGAGGACGATGAGCTGGCGCATGGTGTGGGGACCTTTCAGCATGCCGAAAATTGTTGAGCAATCTGTTCGCGGCCCACAATACCCACTAAGTTGAGTCGATTACTAGACTATGAATTTCTATGACGTTTCCGAACGTCGTGCGACAGCGAACGGTCGGCAAGTCCGCCTCGAGAATCGTGAGAATTTCGAGGCGAACTTGCCGACCGTTGAGCTCATTCATTCGTGGGAGTCGCGGCATCGGCAGGGACTCCGACGACCGGAACGGCTACAGCGCCAGGATCGCCGGAACCGCTACAGCGCCAGGATCGCTGGAACCGCTACAGCGCCAGGATCGCCGGAACCGTGAGAACGGCGACGTAATAGCCCATGAACTGGACGCCCGCGTGCATGCCGATCATGCGATTGAACAGGCCGCCGACGAGTCCCACGGTGATGGTCACGCCCAGTGCGAGCAGCCCGCCTTCGTAGAGGCAGATGACGCAGATGAGTGCGGCGAAGCCGGCGATGATCGCCTCGTGGGAGACCGACTTCATCACCCAGGTGGCCGCCCGGTGGGCGTTTCTCATCACGAAGGGATAGGCGACCACGATGGCGATGACCGCGGCGATGACCGAGAAGAGTGCGAACTCACCGGTCGAGAGCAGATCGTGCAGGTTGTTCGTCTCGCCGGTCTCCGCATCGAGAGTGTAGACGGGCGGGGCGTTGAACAAAGGCGCGGCCGGACCTGCGGCCATGGGCGAGAGCGGGAGCCCGATGGCGATCAGCGGGATCAGGGTCTCGGCGATATAGGTCGATTCCGTGGTGCCGTTCCTCACGGACACGACAGTCGTGAGTCGATGGAAGCCGTTCTTGATCCGACTGCCGGCGATCTCACCCATGAGCACCGCCATGGCGACGGGCGAGAAGACGAAGGTGGCGCTGGTGATGGCTGCCGAACCGCTGGTGTAGGCCAGCTGCTGGCGGTCCAAGACTGTGAAGGGGTTCGGCAGCTTCGCGCCGTCGGCCGGGCGAACATCGGGAGCGAGGTCGAACTCCCGCTTGCCTGTCTGCGTCATCGACCGACGGCCCGTCGGCGACAGAGCGGAGAACAGATCGTAGATGAGCGGGCCGGTCGCGATTCCCAGGAAGAAGGACGTCGTGAACGTCGCGTCCTTCTGCTCGAGGATGAACGCCTGCAGCCCGACGATGATGAGGACGAAGGGAATCAGTGCGACGACTGCCGCCAGCTTTCCCTTCGAGGTATACGCGACGAGAATGGCCGCCGCGATGAAGATCCATGGTGCGGCCGCACCGATCGCCTCGGCGAACGGGGTGAGGACGAGTGCGAAGAGGATCGACAGTGGAATTGCAATGATCACCGAGATGACGCCGCCGGAGATGGCCTTCTGCAAGGCGATGTGAGGCACGCCCAGAGAACGCAGGAGCTGCGCCTCTCGCAGCATCGGCACGGCAGTGGTGTCGCCCGGTATCCCCAGCAGTGTCGTCGGGACGGCGTGCGAGATGTGTTTGGCGATGATCGCCGCGAGGAAGAAGGCGATGACACCGGCCGGAGGCACGCCGATGAGGATGACGAGCAGCGCCAAGGGGGCGACGATCGCCGTCTCATCGGTGCCCGAGATGAGGCCGATTCCGGTGAACAGCACTGCGGCCAGCAGGGCCATGCCGATCGCCCACAGGATCGGTTCGAGGAGGTCCGCGCTCACAGCTGGCCACCCTTCGCTCGGCTCTCATGGTTCTCGACCAGGGCATCGAAGAGCCCGAGAGCTCGGATCTCTGACTGCACGGCCGGTGTGAGATCGCGGGGGTCACCCAGGTCGCCGTACTCTTCGACGACCTCGTCGATGACTTCCTGTCGGTTGCGGGTATCGGCCTGCGACTGTGTGATCACGCGCTTGGGCTTGAACAGGATCCCGGCGATCACGGCGCCGATGATGCAGCCGACGATCCCGATCAGGAGAGCATAGGAATGTCCCAGCTCAGCATCGCCGGTGGACGTGAAGAGGTGGTCGGAAATGAGGAACGCCGGTACCGCCACCCCGATTCCGATGGCAATGCTGCCGACAAGATGTTTCGAGTCGACGGTGTCATTCCAGACTTCGAGCAGTTGTGGCATCTTCGCCTACCTTCGTTTGTTGAGTCGTGTTTCTGGAGTGCGAACGCGGACCGGGCTGACTGCGCCTCGGGCCGGCCGAAGTGCTGTGGTGCTACTGATTGACGATGGCCGCTGAGGTGGCCGAGGCCAGCGGCTTGCCGAGCTGCCGGCTCAGCCATTGGCTGGTCTCGGCGACCATGCGGATGTCGACCCCGGTCGAGATCCCCAGGCCGTCGAGCATCCACACCAGATCCTCGGTCGCCAGGTTTCCGGTCGCCGAATCTGCGAACGGGCAGCCGCCGACTCCACCGGCCGAGGAGTCGAATTCGCTGACTCCCAGCTGGAGAGCGGCGTAGACGTTCGCCAGCGCTTGACCGTAGGTGTTGTGGGTGTGCAGTGCGATCGCCTCAACGGGGATGCCGCCGTCGAGCAGCGCCTGCAGGACGACACTCACGTGGCCAGGTGTCGCGGTGCCGATCGTGTCGCCGAGCGAGATCGACGAGCAGCCCGCCGCCAGCAGCTGCTGTGCGGCCGTGACCACGCGCTGTGGGTCCACCGGGCCTTCCCACGGGTCGCCGAAGACCATGGACAGATATCCGCGGACCCACATCCCTGCCTCGGCAGCCGCAATTGCCACATCGAGGTTGCGTGCCGTGGTCACGTCAAGGCCGTCGCCGAGGTTGGCCCGAGAGAACGACTCCGTGACGCTGACGAAGACGGCGATGTCCTTGGCCCCAGCCGCCATCGCATCATCGAGGCCGCGCCGGTTGGGAGTGAGGACCGGATACGAGATGCGTGCGCCGAGGTCGAGTTCGTCGAGGACGGCGCGGGTGTCGGCCATCTGCGGAACGGCCTTGGGGGAGACGAAGCTGCCGGCTTCGATGGACCTCAGTCCGGAGCCGGCCAGTCGGGAGATGAGCTGGGCCCGCACCTCGGCGGGCAGGGTGACCGATTCGGCCTGCAGTCCGTCCCTGGCGCTGACCTCGTAGACCCTGACCCGAGTCGGCAGATTGTCGCGGGCGAAGACCTGGGGGAGCGAGTCCATCATTTCTGTGCACCGGAGCGAAGCTCGGCGAGGAGGGCCTGAACCCGATCGAATCGGAAGGCCTTCTCTTCGATGAGCTTGGCCACGATGGTCGTGGCCTCTTCGGCAGTGGCACCGGCGGAAACGGCGAGATTCTTCGCATGCAGCGACATGTGGCCGCGCTGGACGCCCTCGGTGGCGAGCACCCGCAGAGCAGCCAGGTTCTGCGCCAGACCAGCGGCCACGATGATCTCGGCCAGATCCTTCGCCGTGTTCACTTCGGCGATCCGGAGTGCGGCCCGGGCAGCCGGGTGGACCTTGGTGGCGCCGCCGACGAGACCGACGGGCAACGGCATCTCAAGGTTGCCGACGAGGTTGCCGTCAGCATCCTTCTCGAACGTCGACAGTGAGGAGTAGCGACCGTCGACCAGGGCATGCGAATGGGCACCGGCCTCGACCGCGCGAGTGTCGTTGCCGGTGGCCAGCACCACGGCGGAGATGCCGTTCATGATGCCCTTGTTATGGGTGGCCGCACGGTACGGGTCGGCCGCCGCCAGCTCATAGGCGTGGAGGATGTTGTCGACGACCTCGGCGCCGCCGAGGAGCTCTTTGTCGAAGACGGCACGCGCACGGCTCAGCCGCAGATCGGCCTTGTTCGTGAGGATGCGCAGAAGAGCGTCGCCCTCAGCGATCGCGGCCAGGCTGCCCGAGACGGCCTCGGCCATCGTGTTCACCGCGTTCGCACCCATGGCATCGCGGACATCGACGTGGAGATGGACGACGACGTAGGTTGTCGACTTCGCGGCAACGAGGCGAACGTCGAGGCCCTTGACGCCTCCGCCGACCTCGACGAGCTTCGGATCCTGGGCATTGGCCAGCTCGATGACTTCGTCCTGGTGCTCGAGGATGCGGGACCGGGCCGCATGCGGGTCGGCCACATTGATGAGCTGGATCTGCGCCTGCATGATGGGCTGCGTCGAGCTGGTGAAGAACCCACCCTGTGGACGTGCCATCCGGGCGGCGTTGCTGGCAGCGGCGATGACCGACGCCTCTTCGGTGGCCATGGGCACCAGAACATCGGTGCCGTTGATCGTGAAGTTGGTGGCAGTTCCGAGAGGCAGGGAGAAGACGCCGAAGACGTTCTCACTCAGGTTCGCCGCCTGTACGGGGCCGAACGCATTCGCATCGATCTGAGCGAAGACCTCGGTGTCGAGTCCGGTGGCGTCGGCCACTGCGCTGCGACGCTCGTTGACCGACATGTTGCGGAAGCCGGCGATACGGCTGTTCTCTGCCATTGTGTCTCCTGTTGAGTCTTCGTCGTATCTGTGACCGCCGACTGTGGTTGCATCCGTCGGTCAGAAATTCTGCGCGAAGGACTTCTGGGCGGAGTACTTCTGCGCAGAGTTCAGTCAAACACTTCGAGGACCGATCGCCTATGGCTGTTTCGGACAGTAAAATCCCTGATGCATGGCTGTTCTGGCCAGGGGGCAGGGGCCAGGGGGTTGCCGGGTGCGTGCCAGGTTGCGCGGGCAGACCTTGGTTGCGCTCAGTTCTTCTGCTGGAGTTGGTTCAGCCGGAGGGCGACGTGGAGGCGGAACGCGTACTCGGGTGCTCGCCAGTCGACGTCGAGAACCGTGTCGATGCGCTCGAGGCGCAGTTTGACGGTGTTGATGTGAACCGAGAGAGCGGTCGCGGTGCGGCGAATGCTTCCGCTGTGTTCGAAGTACGTGCGCAGAGTCGTGACCAGATCAGCCGATTGCCGCCGGTCCCAGCGGTGCAGGGGGCCGAGCATGCGCTCCATGAACCGTTCGACGTGTTCGGGAGCTGTGCCGAACATCGCCGTGTAGGGAGCGAAGTCCTCGGCAGGACAGACACCGCTGGTGATCGACAGCGATTTGAGTACCCGCACACACGACCACAGCTCGTCTTCGGCGGTGCGCAGCTCTGAGCGTTGAAAGCCGGTGTCGGAGACGACGACCAGGCAGTCGCGCAGGATGTCTGAGGATGTGAGCAGCTGTTCCATCTGCGTTCGGGACCGATGAGCGGAACGGGGCAGCAGCGCGGTCAGTCCCGGAGAGCGCTGGGTCATGAGGATGCTGGGCTCGACCCGGGCCAGATACGAGCCGATGCGATCGAAGTCGTTGGGGCCTGCTTGGACCACCATCAGCTGCCAGGGGCCCAGCAGGGTGAAGTTGCTGGAGCGGGCTCGTGCTCGGAGTTCGTCCAGGCCTCTGGTGTCGGCGATGAGGTCCACGGCCAGCTCGCCGCGCACACGGTTCTCAGCATCGGCACGTGACTGCTCGTTCATCTGGATGAGCGCCAGGGACTGTGCGGCCTGAGCGACGATGCTGTGGTCGCCGTCCTTCGGGGGATTGTGAAAGCGCACGAACAGTCCACTGTGCCGGCGTCTGTTCGAGGCCACCGAGGCGGCGATGAGTCGCTTATCGGCAGAGACCTGAGCACTTCGTCCGGTGCGATGGCTGGTGTCCAGCGCGGCCAGGATCTCGTCTTTGCTCACATCGGCCTGGGTCAGGAAACCGTCGTCGGGAGGGAGCTCGGGAGAATCGAGGTGCCAACTGTCCACGATGAGCACCTCGGCGCGCAGGGTCTCGGAGACGACGTCCGTGACTGCTGATGCCCCGCGGCCCTGCAGCACCAATTGGGTCAGCTGCTCCTCGACCTCGACGAGGCGCTGCAGGGTGGTCGCTTTGGCCGCGGCCAGCTCCTCGGACGCAGCCGAGGCCGCGGCCGCCTCGGCGAGCTCGCCCATCAGCCGTGCGGTCTTGAGGATCACCGAGGCGTGATCGGCCAGTGCCGAGAGCAGAGTGATCTCATCCGCGCTGAATTCGTGGGGGTAGCGATTCGCCGCGAACAGGGCGCCGAGGACCTCACCGTCGACGACCATGGGGACGCCGAGGAGTGACTCCATGCCTTCGGCCTTGACGGCTGAGTCGACTCGGCGTTCGTGGGGCAGTTGCGTCAGGTCGTAGTCGGAAGTCCAGTGGGCGGACCGGTCACGCACGACGCGCCCGGCGAGCCCGACTCCTGGCGGCACACGCAGAGCGGGGAGTTGGAGCGAGATGGCTCCACGGCTGGCCCTGACGTTGAGCTCGTCGGTTTCCGGGTTGTATTCCGAGAGGTAGGCGATGTCGCAGCCGATGAGTGACTTGGCTCGGTCGACGAGCTTCTGCAGCAGGCGCTTCGTGTCCCTGACCTGGATGAGTTCTGAGGCGCTTTCGAGCAGAGCCGCACGTTCATGGTCCTTCTGCCGCCACCGTGCCATCGTGGTCGACAAGTCGAGAAGCGAGTCGATGAGCGCAGGCTGCCGCCCGAGCTCTGCTTCCAGTCGGCTGCGATCGACGGGAGTTCCGCGGGCCACCAGAGTGACTGCCTGCGCGACGGACTCCACCGGCACTGTCTCTGGTCCCGCTTCGCGCTCCGTCATGAGCCCATTGTCTCAGCCCCGGCTTGTTCAGCTGTCAGTTCGGAGGACGTCCAAGTCGACCTTTCCGTCGATGCCGTTCACCGTCGCGAAATAGTGCACCTGCCACATCATCCAGTCCTCGTCGGGCGGACGGAGGAAGAAGTTCGTCACCCACCGCGGGTGGTCCGCCAGCGCGGCGATCGAGTACTCCGAGGTGAAGGAACCGCGGGCGTAGACGAGCAACGGTCGACCCCACGCATCCTCGACGACATTTCGGAATCTCTCGAGTTCCGCATCGACCGTCGCCTGGGAAGGTCGTGTCTCGCAAGCACCGATGAGCTCGAGATCCACTGCCGGTGCCAGCGCGTGCGAGTCGGGCGGAGCGGACTTGAGGAAATTCTCCGCCTGTGCCGCGCCGGGAGAGCAGAGGGTGAAGAAATGATAGGCACCCCGACGAATTCCAGCCTCTCCCGCTTGCGCCCAGTTCTCTTCGAATCGCGGATCGACGTAGTCATCGCCTTCGGTGGCCTTGATCATCGCAGCACCGATGCCATCGGCTTCGACAGCAGGCCAATCAATGGCCCCCTGGTGGTTCGAGACGTCGATCGCGTGAACTTCTCCGGCTGCCTGATCCAGCGCCGGCCGGTGTTCGGGCACCCAGAGGAACCACCATCCGGCACCGATGAGGAGGACGAGGGCCGCTGCACTCGCAGTGATGCGCAACCAAGTGAGGGCGCGCCTGGAACGGCTCCGTCCAGCCTCAGCCGCAGCGGATCCGGGCTCAGCTGTCTCCGAGTCTTCGCTCATGCCTACAGACTAGAGGTTCGATCACTCACCCAGCCGGACCTCACCCAGCCGGACCTCACCCAGCCGCAGGCGCCAGGCTCTCGGACGCAGGCAGTTCACAGGTGGTGCTCGCCTTCTGCTTATATCCGGAGAGGAACTCGCCGAGGCGGTTGATCGACTCGTCGAGGACCTCGATGGAGGGCAGGGTGACGAGTCGGAAGTGGTCGGGGCGCGACCAGTTGAAGGCGGTGCCGTGGGAGACGAGGATCTTCTGCTCGCGCAGCAGGTCGAGGGCGAACTGTTCGTCGTCGACGATGTCGAACTTGTCGACGTCGAGCTTTGCGAACATGTAGAGCGCGCCGCTGGCGCGATGCGCGGACACACCGTCGATGGAGTTCAGCCCCTCGTGTGCGAGGTTCATCTGCGCGCCGAGTCGTCCCTGCGGCAGGACGAGGTCGTCGATCGACTGCTTTCCACCCAGTGCCGCCTGGATCGCGTGCTGGGCCGGAACATTCGCACACATGCGCATATTGGCCAGCAGCTTGATCCCCTCAAGGTAGCTCTTCGCCTCGGACAGAGGTCCGGTGATGGCGAGCCAGCCGGCGCGGTAGCCGGCGATGCGGTAGGCCTTCGACAGCCCCGAATAAGTCAGGCAGAGGACATCGTCACCGGTCAGGGTGGCCATGTTGACCATCTCGACGCCGTCGTAGGTGATCTTCTCGTAGATCTCGTCGGCGAAGATGATGAGCCCGTGGCGGCGGGCGATGTCGACGATCTTCTTCAGGGTCTCGCGCGAGTACACGGCGCCTGTGGGGTTGTTCGGGTTGATGACGACGATGCCGCGGGTGTTCTCGGTGATCTTCGATTCGAGATCCTCGAGGTCGGGCTGCCACGCAGTTGCCTCGTCGCACAGGTAGTGCTTCGGTGTGCCGCCGGAGAGTGCGACCGAGGCCGTCCACAGGGGGTAGTCCGGGCTGGGCACGAGGATCTCGTCGCCGGGATTGCACAGAGCCTGCAGGGACAGGGTGATGAGTTCGCTGACGCCGTTGCCCAGAAACACCTCGGAGGTGTCCAGATTGTGGATGCCGCGCGTCTCGTAGTACTGGACGACAGCCCGGCGCCCGGAGAGGATTCCGCGCGAATCGGAATAGCCCTGCGCAACGGGAAGCTGCTTGACCATGTCATGGACGATCGCCTCGGGGGCTTCGAATCCGAAGGGTGCAGGGTTGCCGATGTTGAGCTTGAGGATGGTGTGGCCCTTGGCCTCCATCGCCTCGGCCTCTTCGAGGACGGGTCCCCGAATGTCATAGAGGACGTTGGCCAATTTCGACGACTGCCTGTACATGGGAACCTTTCGCGACGACGTTTGCTATACCCACGCTATGACCCTCGCCGAGGTGGTTCTGACCAAACAGAGGCCCGTTTCGTGAACCTTTGAGCAGACGTGCGGATTGTTGTGCAGACCTTTCAGGGTGCAGGTCACTTGACGTGCAGGATCATCGGGGGTCTCATTCTTGATATGAAGACCAACGCGATCGAGGCTCGGGGGCTGACGGTTCGCCGAGGTCGCAACACCGTGGTCGAGCATCTCGACCTTGAGGTGCCACGTGGTGCGATCGTCGGTCTGCTGGGTCCCAGCGGAAGCGGAAAGACGACGCTGATGCGCGCGATCGTCGGTGTGCAGATCGTGCGTGAGGGCAGGGTCAGTGTCCTCGGCGCGCCTGCAGGATCGGCTCCTCTCCGCCGCCGGGTCGGCTACATGACACAACTGGCCAGCATCTACGATGATCTCTCTGTCCGTGCGAATCTGCGCTATTTCGCCCGTGTGCAGGGTGCACCGAAGGCGGACGTGGATCGGGTCATCGAGCGCACCGATCTGGGTGGGCAGGCCGACCAGCTCGCCCGCACCCTGTCCGGTGGGCAGGCCAACCGTGTGTCGTTGGCGGCTGCGATGCTCGGGTCTCCCAAGGTTCTTGTCCTTGACGAGCCCACGGTCGGCCTGGACCCTGTTCTGCGCTCTGACCTCTGGGACATATTCCGTGGTCTCGCCGATGAAGGGACGACGCTGCTTGTGTCGAGTCATGTCATGGATGAGGCCACACGCTGTGACCGCCTGCTCCTCATGCGAGAGGGTGGTGTGATTGCCGACACCACGCCGGACGAGCTCCTCTCGACCACGGGTGCCGCCTCGGCCGAGGATGCGTTCCTGAATATCATCAGGTCCGACACCGCCCGGACAGACTCGAGGCGCTCGCCGAGCGGGGCGAAGAAGCCGCGCTCGTTGAAGCGGGCGAAGACCGGCAGGAGAGGGATTCTGATGGCAGCTTCGCCGCGTTCGCTTGGTCGCGGCCATGGGAAAGACGCGCGATGACGCCCACACGTACGCTGGCCACGGCAGCACGGGTGCTGATGCAGATCCGCAACGATCCTTGCACCATCGCGCTGCTTCTGGTCGTGCCCAGTCTCCTCATCGGACTCGTCGCCTGGATCTTCGACGAAACGCCGGTCTTCGACACTATCGGTCCGGCAATGCTCGCGCTGTTCCCCTTCATCGTGATGTTCCTCGTCACGAGCATCTCCACGCTGCGAGAACGCCGCAGCGGCACGCTCGAACGGCTGCTGTCGATGCCGATGGGGCGCGGGGACTTCATCCTCGGATACACTCTCGCCTTCGGCCTGTTGGCAGTGCTCCAGACCGCGATCGCGGTGGGCTTTGCCACCTGGGTGTGCGGGTTGGAGATCGAGGAATCCATCGTGCTTCTCTTCGTCGTCGCCATCGTCGATGCGCTGCTCGGCACAGCGCTGGGGCTGCTGGCCAGTGCTTTCGCCCGCACCGAGTTCCAGGTCGTGCAGTTCATGCCGGTCTTCGTGTTCCCGCAGATCCTGCTGGGCGGCATCTTCCTTCCCCGCGATCAGCTGCCGGATGTGCTCGAGACGATCGGTGACTGGATGCCGCTGTCACATGCAATCGACGCACTCTCCGCGGTGTCATCGGGCAACGAGGACACGGATTACATCTGGCTGCGGATTCTCTTCATCGGATGCTGGATCGTCTCTGCCATCGTCGTCGGATCGCTGACTCTGCGCCGCCGAACGCCGTAGAG
>NZ_JAKDJU010000039.1 GCF_030453725.1 Brevibacterium picturae | reverse complement strand
GGACGCAGGCAGGCTGGGCAGCTCAGGCCAAGAGGCTCGGCGCCAGCTGGCGCCTCAGCGCAGCTGGTGTCTCAGCCCCGCTGGCGCCTCAGCGCAGCTGGTGCCTCTGCCCCGCTGGCACCTCAGCGCACCTCGTCCGCCAAACGCGTGAACGCCAGATGCGCCAGCGCCGCGGCCTGGTCGCCGAGGAGCCCGTCGTCGAAGACAACTCTGGGCGAGTGGTTCGTCTCCGCGTTGGGGTCGACGCCCTCGGGCGTGGCTCCGAGGAACACGAACGTGCCCGGTACCTTCTCGAGCACGTAGGAGAAGTCCTCCGACCCCATCCGCGGCACGGCCATCTCCTCGACGTGCTCGCTGCCGAAGGCCTCGCCGAGGCGGTCGATGACGACTCCTGTCTCGGCAGGGTTGTTCACGGTCACGGGGAAGCCGATCCTGAAGTCCACCTCGGCGGTGCACCTGTGTGCCCGCGCAATGTTCTCGGCGATCTCGGGTACACGCTGCTGAAGCAGAGCGATCGAATCCGCGGAGAGGTAGCGTACCGAGGCGGTGAGCTTCGCGGTGTCCGGGATGATGTTGCTGGCCTGTGAGCCCTCGAGCTGAGTCACGGAGACGACGACGGGATCGAAGATGTCGAAGGAGCGGGTCGTCATCGTATTCAGCGCGAGTGCTATCTCGGCGACGGCAGGCACCGGGTCACGGGTGGCCTGCGGTTGGGAGCTGTGGCCGCCGGCGCCGTGAACAGTCAGATTGAGGTCGGCGAATCCTGCCATCAGCGGCCCGCCCTTGGTGGTGAACCTTCCGCGCTTGTCGGCCTCAACATGGATTCCGTATGCGGCGATGACAGGCACCCCGGCGGCCTCGAGCACACCCTCGGCGATCATCGGCTCGGCACCTCCCTCAACCTCCTCGGCGGGTTGGAACATGAACACGATGGAACCGGGCAACTCGTTGCGGTGCGCGGCGAGCAGACGAGCCGCACCGACGAGGCCGGCGGTGTGCATGTCGTGGCCGCAGGCGTGCATATTGCCGTTCGTCGACGCGTAGTGAAGGCCGGTGTCCTCGGCCACGGGCAGGGCATCCATGTCCCCACGCAGCAGCACGGCAGGTCCGGGGCGCCCTCCCTTGAGCACGGCAACGATCGAGGTCAGTGACTCCCCTGTCGTGATCTCGAGCCCGAGACCTTCGAGTTCATCCACGACGGTCTTCTGGGTGAAGGGCAGCTGGAAGCCGAGCTCGGGATTGGCGTGCAGGGTGCGGCGCAAGGTGACGAGATCGTCGTGGAGGCTCTGTGCTTCGGTGCGGAAATCTGGGGCAGCGGCGGACGATGATGTGGTTGGCGGTGCGGACATGGGCGCGGTTCTCCTTCGGGCCGAATGAGCTGTGAGTCCGACTCTACTGAGAATGCCGATACCGCGCCCGGGGAATTCGGCGACGGTGCCGAATCTTCCGCCGCTCACTCACGCCTGATCGGCCTCCGGCCTGACCGCGCTGTCATAGGCTGAGACGAAGCGAGCAAGGTCCGCGAGGAAGTCATCGACTCGGTCGCCGAGGGCGTCGAGGGCGTCGAGGGCGTCGAGACCGACAGCAAATGCGCTGAGCGACGCCTCGGCGGGGGTCGGGATCGGGTACACGGCCATGCCAACGCTGATCCTCGAGAACTCCCACCGCCGAGGCTGGCGCCGGGGTCGGTGTCAACTCCCTCATGCGGTCGATGGGCACCACCGTGGCAGGTGCCGTGATGGCCATTGTGCTCACCAGCCGAACCGTGTCGGTGGCTGAGGCGGCAAACCCCGCCGAGGCGGCCTTCCGCACCTGCTTCATCATCGGTTCCGGGGCAGCATTGGCCGGAGCCCTCGTGGTGCTGGTGATCAAGCGCAGCGCACCCGAATCGCATGTGATCGAGACCGCGGAGCACGCCGAGTACCACGCCTGATCACCCCGTTTTGCGATGCCCGGCGCCGTCGCTCTGGAAAGGCCCGAGATCCATGAGTTCGGTACGCAACCATGGACCTCGGGCCCCGTCGTGCGTACCGTAGTGGGTGACGACACTCGACGAGGAGACCGCCGTGCGCATCATCATCACTCAGAACATGACCCTCGACGGTCGAATCGAAATGCTCGACGACTGGTTCGACCCGCAGGCCCAGGACGAGGAGCTGTCAGCAGAACTCATGCGGCAGTCAGCCAACGAGGATGTGCTGCTGCTCGGGCGGCAGACCTTCGAAGACTTCCGAGGCTACTGGCCGCACCAGAGCGATGACGTCACCGGGGTCGCCGATCATCTCAATCAGATCGACAAACGCGTCGTCTCGACAAGGCTGACCGACCCGGAGTGGCAGAACTCGACCGTCATCGGTACGGATCCGCTGCAGGCTGTGACAGCGATGCGCGATGAACCGGGCCGGGACGTGATCGTCACCGGCAGCATCACCCTGGCGCATGCGCTCATCACCGCCGGACTCATCGATGAGTACCGGATGTTCACCTACCCGGTGTGGCAGGGGCGCGGACGCGGCTTCTTCCCCGATGACGCAGAGGCGCCTCGGCTGCGGCTGGTCGATTCGAAGTCGTTCTCCAGTGGAGTCGTCTACTCGGCGTACGAGCCTGCGAACTGAGGCCCATCACCTCTGAGGCAGGCTACTTCTGAGTCACATACTCGGGAGCCGATCGGTGTTCTTGAGCAAACTCCGCGCCCCATTCGTTCATGGCCATCACAATGGGCTCGAGTGTTCGGCCCAAGGCAGTCAGAGAGTATTCGACTCGTGGCGGCACCTCGGGATAGACCGTGCGGTGGACGATTCCGTCCTCTTCGAGATCACGCAGCTGGCGTGTCAGCGTTTTGGTGTTGGCCAGCGGCACGAGACGACCGAGCTCATTGAAGCGGCGGGTTCCGTCCAAAAGATGTTTGATGAGGGTCAGTTTCCACGTGCCTCCCACAGCGGAGACCGCGACTTCGACCGGGCAGACTTCCATTGCTCGTGACACCGGCAGACGCACCATTCCTCCACTTCACCGTAAAATTTACCCATAGGGACAAAAATATCCGTACTAGACACACTTACCGTATGCCTGGACGATCGAGGTATGCAAGGAAACGACAGCTCACCCTCAATCCTCTGGGTCAGTGCGCACCCCGAGCCGCGGTCGCTCAATGGCAGCCTGCGCAGTGACGGAATCGCTCACCTGCGCCGAGGCGGTCATTCGGTCCTCGAGTCAGACCTCTACGCCATGGACTGGGATCCCGTCGTCCGCCCAAAGGACGGCGGACATGGGCCCGCAAACGGGCATAACGGCGCCGGCGGGCACAACTCCACGGAGGCCGCGAAACCATTCCACGTCAGCAGCGACACTCGCAGTGCCTATCTGGCCGGCGAGCAACCATCAGACATTGCTCATGAGCAGGCGAAGCTCCTGGCCGCCGAGGCGATTGTCATCCAATTCCCGCTCTGGTGGTACGGGATGCCCGCGATCCTCAAGGGCTGGTTCGACCGAGTCTTTGTCAGCGGTTTCGCCTTCGGCTCCGATCCGAGGACGGGCCGGAGACTGCGATTCGAACAGGGCCCCTTCGTCGGCAAGCGTGCACTGGTTCTCACCACACTCGGCGATAGGCCGAAAGCGATTGGTCCACGCGGGAAGTCCGGTGAGCTCAACGAACTGCTTTTCGGGCTCCTACACGGCACCTTCGCCTATACGGGCATGAACGTCGTGCCCCCGCTGGCGCTTCCCAGCGCTGACCGTCTCACCGACTACGGACGGGCACGTGAGAAGCTCCTGGCCCGCCTGGACCGCCTATTCATCGATCCGGAAGTTCCTTACAGACCGCAGTTCGCCGGTGAATACTCCTGCGAGTGGGAACTCGAACCACATGTCAGGCCCGGAGAGCACGGAGTCCGGATCCACACACGCAACTGACCACAATCACACAGGACGAGCAGGAGAGCCAATATTGGGCCACTGATTACTCATGGCGAGCCTTCGAGGACCGCCTCAACGAGATCGGCCAGTTCCGTACGACCATCGGCGATCTCGGAATTCACTTCCTGCACCGTCGCTCCGCTCGCGCCGACGCCGTTCCTCTGATCCTGACGCACGGCTGGCCGGGCAGTGTCGCCGAATTCGCCGAGTGGACCGACACGGAGGACAGTCCTTTTGAGACGATTTCCCGTGACAGACTTCTCGATAACGTCACCCTGTACTGGCTGACACGCACCGGTGCCTCGTCGGCTCGCATCTACTTCGAAAGCCACGACTCACTGGATCCAGAACTGCGTGTCGACGTGCCGTCTGCCGTCATCATGTATCCCCACGACATTGAGAAGTATCCACGCGCCTGGTCCCAAGAACGGGACCGGAACATCGTCCGGTGGAGAGCAGCTGAAAACGGAGGCCATTTTCCTTCTCTCGAACTCCCCGAGCACTTCATCACCGACGTGCGACAGGGACTTGCCGCAGTGCTCGCTGACACTGCGTGAAAGTGCTGCCAGCGCGTGAAAGTGCTGCCAGCGCGTGCATGTGCGGGGTGAAAACAAATGGAGGTTGTTCGAAGGGTTAGGCCGTACCGAACATGACCTTCCGTCCGTCGGGGTCTTCGACCGTGGCAACGACTTCGTCGACGTCGACCAGCGGGGCACCCACGCCCCGCACATGTTTGAGGAACGCGTGCAGATCGGGGATCCGGAAGTAGAGGTGGGTGAGGTTGGACTCCGGGTTGGGCGGGAAGCTGTAGTCCGCGAACGCCTTCGCATCGTGGAGGGCGACCTGAACGCCATCCAGGTCCAGCATCCAGTAGGTGTATTCATCGCTGCCGACTGCCTCCAACGGCACCCCGGCGACATCTCGGTAGAATTCAGCCGTCACCTCGGCGTCCGCGCAGGTCAGGAACACACCGCGAAATCTCGATTCCATGATTGAACCTCTCGTCCGTGGCCCGGTCTCCGTGAGAGGTCTCCGTGAGAGCCGACCGCACACCTGATTCCTAACGAGTCTATCTGCAGCCGCTGACGCGACATAGAGACAAGCCATAGAGACAAGGCGAAGACGGCTTCGAAGCGGTGGAACCACTCTGCCGAACCATCCCAACTAGGCTTGCCAAGCGACATTCATCCTCCACACATACTTCGGTGAATCGCGACTGTTAGCCTGGCAGGCTGATCCCGACATCAGGAGTGAATGTGCAGAAGAGCAAGTGGTTGCTGGGCCTTGCCCTGTCCGTGTCCGTGGTGGCCTTCGCCGCTTGCGGTTCACCCGAGGACAAGCCAGCGGAAGAGAAGACCTCCGCCGCGGCCGAGCAGGGCCAGGGCAAAGACCAGGCCCAGAGCCAGAACGGCAAACCGAACACGGACGGCATTCCCGATGTCGTCGCCGAGGTCAACGGCGAGAAGATCACGAAGGACGACTTCGTCCCCCTCTACGAGACCCAGTACCAGCAGATGCAGATGCAGTCACAGCAGTCCGGTCAGCAGGTCGACGAGAAGCAGCTGAAGACCCAGACGGCCGAGAACCTCGTGAGCACCGAATTGCTGAGCCAGGAAGCCGACGAGCGCGGCATCGAGGTCTCTGACAAGGACGTCGACAAGGCCCTCGGCGAGTCCGCCAAGTCGAGCCAGATGAGCAAGAAGGACTTCCTCGCGGCCATGAAGAAGCAGGGCATGGACGAGAAGAAGGTCAATTCCGAGCTCAAGACCCAGCTGTCGATCGAAGACCTCATCAAGGACGAGTACGGCGAGTTCAAGGTCAGCGGCGAAGAGATCGGCCAGGCCTATCAGCAGGCGAAGACCCAGCAGGAGCAGATGGCTCAGCAGGGCGGCCAGCAGGCCCAGGAGGTCCCCCCGCTCGAGGAGATGCGTCCGCAGCTCGAGAAGCAGGTGAAGAGCCAGAAGTCTACCCAGGCGACTCAGAAGTACGCTAAGAAACTGCGCGAAAAGGGCGACGTCACGATCAACCTCTGACGGATCGCAGGTCTCCAGAGGACCAACGACCCACGTGGGAGCGGAGACCTTCGGCCGACCGCAGATCTCCGACTACCCGAAGAGCCCCGCTCGGACGACACTGACAGAGAGCACTGTCGGGTGCCGTCCGAGCGGGGCTCCATCATTGGATGTCCCAGACTTGGGGAATTTCTGAGTGTTCCTCGCCAAATCCTTGTGCGCGCTCTAGTGTGTAATGGAACAGATGCGTGTCATCACGATTCGCTCGTCCTCACAGCACGTGCGACCGACGATGGACGTACGCAGAGCACACAAAACTAAGGATCCTTCATGGCTTCGGTCCTCTCTCGGTCGGCGATCGTCGCACCGAAGAACTTCAACCGGTGGCTGATCCCGCCGGCCGCCCTGGCAATCCATCTGTGCATCGGGCAGGTCTACGCATTCAGCGTGTTCAAGATCCCTTTCATGACGCACTTCGACGCCGGTGAAGTCTCGATCGGTTGGATCTTCTCGATCGCGATCCTCATGCTCGGCATCTCCTCGGCGGTATTCGGCCCCTGGGTGGAGAAGAACGGCCCGCGGGCGTCGATGGTCGCCGCAGGCACTTGCTGGGTCGTCGGCTTCTTCGTCGCGTCGCTGGGAATCATGACCGGTCAGCTGTGGCTGGTCTACCTCGGCTACGGCGTCATCGGAGGCATCGGCCTGGGAATCGGCTACATCTCCCCGGTCTCGACGCTGATGAAGTGGTTCCCCGACCGCCCGGGCCTGGCCACCGGCCTGGCCATCATGGGCTTCGGCGGCGGTGCGCTCATCGCCAGCCCGATGTCGAACCAGCTGATGAGCCTCTACGGCGGCGGCACTGAGCCGGAGAATCTCGTCGCCGGACTGACACCGACATTCGTCACACTCGGCATCGTCTACGCCGTGGTCATCACCGCAGGTGCCTTCGTCATCCGAGTCCCCCACCCCGAGTGGGCACCGAAGGGCTTCGACCCGGCCAAGGCGACGAGCAAGCCGATGCAGACCAAGGGCAACGTCGCCGTTCGCAATGCGATCCGCACACCCCAGTTCTGGCTGCTGTGGGTCGTCCTCTTCCTCAATGTCACCGCTGGCATCGGCATCCTCGAGAACGCCGCACCGATGATTCAGAGCTACTTCGGCATCACCGCCGCGGCGGCAGCGGGATTCGTCGGACTGCTCTCGATCGGCAATATGGCAGGACGATTCGTCTGGTCGACGACCTCGGACTACCTCGGCCGCAAGAACAACTACATGCTCTACCTCGGTGTCGGACTCATGCTCTACCTCGCGGTGGCACTCTTCGGTGGGGACTCGCTCATCCTGTTCATCCTCGCCACTTTCGTCATCATCTCCTTCTACGGCGGCGGGTTCTCCACGGTCCCGGCCTACCTCAAGGATCTCTTCGGCGTCTATCAGGTCGGAGCCATCCACGGCGCCCTGCTCACCGCATGGTCCGCGGCGGGCGTGGCCGGACCGCTCATCGTCAACTCCGTCGTCGAAGCCGGAGAGGAGGCTGGAAAGTCGGGACCCGAGCTCTACACTCCGGGCATGTTCATCATGGTCGGGGCTCTGGCTATCGGCTTCATCGCGAACGCCCTGATCCGGCCGGTCAGCAAGAGGCACTTCGAACGCGAAGAGACGGTCAAGGCCAAACAGGCCGCTGCCCTCGAAGACGAGAACTGAAAGGAAGGGACGGACACCATGAGCGATTCCGCACCCACAGCACATGTCCCGGCCGAGGGCTCACCGCAGTCACCCGTCGGCGGCGCCTACAAGGCGGTCGGATCGACCCTGACGGTCGTCGTGGTCGGCGGCCTCGTCTGGGGCCTGACTCTGACGGTGATCAAGGCCGTCGCGATCTTCACCAGCTGAGGAGATCCACGGTTTCGACTGTTCTCAGCACATGAGCCGCAACGACCCTGCCCTCGGATTCTTCGCACAGGAGTCCAAGGTCAGGGTCGTTTCCATTGCCCTGTGGTGCCTGGTCGTCCTGCTCGCGTTCCTCACCTCGTGGACCACGGGCGTGGCCGGCAGCGGCACAGGCGGAACCCCCGCAGACCGTGCGCCGGCCCTTCCCCTCTTCATGACCGGCACTTCTGTCCTCGCTTTCGGTGCACTGATCGTCGACATCACCACCGTTCGGGTGCGCGATGACCTGGCGCGGTGGGCCGTCCTGCGACTCTTCGGAAGTCTCGGCCTCGGTCTGGCCGCCGGCTCGTGCGCCCATGACATTGCTCTGAGGTCGCTCCCTGCCTGGTGGCTGCCGATCATACTTGTCATCAGCATCGCAATCCTCTGTTTACCAGCGGGAGTGGTTCGGCTGCAGCGGCGACATGGGAGTGCACAGGCGCGCTGAGCGGCGTTGCACCGACTGCGTGAAACCGCCGCTGTGCAACCACAATTGCTCACCTCATGATCGTCGCCGCCGGCTGACGACCACACCCGCCCTCGCCGAGGTGGCTCTCGGTTCCGTCCACAGCCTGACCGATTCATTGCCCACCGTCCCCGACACGTAGGATCGACATATGCCGACCGATGAGAGCTCCGCTCCGCCCCAGGGGACTCACGGTGAGTCCCGAGTCCCATGGGGATCGATCCTGCGCAACGTGGCATTGGCCCTGGCCGTCCTCGCTGGGCTGTGGTTGGTATTCAACGTGCACCTGCCCTCACTCGAGGGCTTGCAGAAGCAGATCGCCGAGGCGGGCTTCTGGGGCTTCGGCATCTTCATCCTTCTCTACGCGGTCGTCGCAGCCACTCCGATCCCCGTCACCATCATGGCGGTGGCCGGTGGGCTGGCGTTCGGGCTGGTGTTCGGCACCATCTTGTCGATGATCGGTGTGCTGGCAGGCTGTTTCGGAGGCTATTGGATCTCCCGAGCCCTGGGACGCGACACCGTCATGAAGCTGCTGGGCAGCCACGCCGAGGCGATCGAGTCTCGGCTGACCAACGGCGGCTTCTATGCTGTGTGCATGCTTCGGCTCATGCCCGGTTTCCCCTATTGGCCGGTCAACTACGGCAGCGGAGCTCTGGGCATCAGGAGCCGCACCTTCCTCATCGCCACCATCGTCTCCGCCCTGCCGGGACAGCTCTCCCTTGTGGCTGTCGGTGCGTTCATCGGAAGTCCCGGCATCATCACCGGCACCGCCGTCGGCATATCGTGGGCGCTGGTCATCGTGCTGACGATCTTCGCCTTCCGACGCTGGAAGTCGACGCAGAAGGGTTCCGCCGATCCCAAGGGCAAGGACGAGTCCGAGCCGGAGCCCCCGCACGAGGACTGACCCGCAGAAGAGGAGAAGCATGAAGATATCCACACCGTTGACGACCATAACGGCGAGTGCAGCCGCCGCAGCACTGGCACTGTCGGGCTGCACCGCCTCCGGAGACGAAGAGAGCGGTCCACAGCCCACACAGGACCAGACACAGTCTGAGTCCCCTTCCGGCGAGAGTCATCAAGGCGACCATGGCGAAAGCCATGAGCACGCCGCAGATGGTGGTCAGCCGCCGGAGGGCATCAAGGAAGCCTCAGACCCGACGTACGCCGTCGGCGATGAGGTGGTTCTCAGCGCCGACCACATGCCGGGGATGGACGGAGCGAACGCCACGATCTCGGGCGCCTTCGACACCACGACCTATTCGGTCAGCTATACGCCCACCGACGGCGGCGACCCGGTCGAAGACCACAAATGGGTCGTCCACGAAGAGCTCGACAACCCCGACGAGGCACCTCTGGCAGACGGCACCGAGGTGGCTCTCAACGCTGATCACATGCCCGGGATGAAGGGTGCTGAAGCAACGATCGACAGCTCGACCGATGACACCGTCTACATGGTCGACGTCGATACGGGTGATATGACGATGACCAACCACAAGTGGGTTGTCGAAGGCGAAGTCCAGCCTGCGAAGTGACCTCAGCTCACCCGAAGTTCGGTGCCCGTCGCTCCTGGAAGGCTGAGAAGCCTTCGGCATAGTCCGGGGTCTGGCGGGCGGTCTCCTGCAGGTTGGCCTCCTCCGCGAGCACCTGCGCCAAGGTCGGGCGGTCGTCGGCGAGCTTCTGCACGAAGCCCTTCTCCATGGCGAAGGCCTCGGCCGGGCCGGTCACGATCGTCGACAGCTTCGACTCGACGAACTCGGCCAGTTCCTCGGCCGGGACCGCGCGGGACACGATGCCGGCAGCGGCCGCCTCGGCGCCGGTCATGAAATCACCGGTGATGATGAGGTCCATCGTCCGGTGGTAGCCCACCCGGTCGAGGAACACGTGGTGGGCACCCGAGTCGAGCATCGCGCCGATCGCGGCGAAGGGCGAGCCGAACTTCGCGTTGTCGGCGGCGATGATGATGTCTGCGGCCGCAGCGACGCCGAAGCCCAGTCCCAGGGCGGCACCCTGGACCTGTGAGATCACGGGGATCGGCAAGGCACGGATGGACTGGAAGACGGGGGTGAAGGCTTCGGCGAGGAATGCGTGTGCGTCATCGGTTTCGACGTCGACGGCCGAGATGTCGCGACCGGAGCTGAAGACCTTGCCCTCTCCCCTGATCAGGAGCGCACGGACGTTCGGGACCGCCTCGGCGACCTTGGCCACCGCTGCGGCCAGATCACGGAGGTTGTCCGCGTCGAGGGCGTTGCGGGAATCGGGGCCGTCGAGGACGATCTCTGCGATGTTTCCCCGGTTGGACAGTCGGATCTCGGTCACGTGTGCTCCTTTGCAGATGACGGTGCTGCAGGTGAGGGTGCTGCAGATGACGGTGCGGCAAGCGGGGTTGTTGTCCGCCTGATCACCAAGTATAGAATCCCTGGCCGGACTTTCGACCCAATTGACCTGATGCGACCTTGTCTTTGAGCAGCTGCGGCGGGGCGAATCGCGGGCCCAGTTCCGTCTCGAGGTGCTCGGCGATGCCGAGGCGGACGTCGAGGCCGACGATGTCCGTCGTCTGCAGCGGTCCGGCCGGGTGCCGGTAGCCCAGCGTCATCGCCTTGTCGATGTCCTCGGGGCTCGCGACCTCCTCTTCGACCATCCGCATCGCTTCCAGCGCCAGGGCCACGCCGAGGCGGCTGGAGGCGAATCCCGGTGAGTCCTTGACCGTGATCGCCGTTTTCCCCAGTCCCGCGACCCAGGACTTCGCGACGTCGACGAGCTCCGGTTGCGTGTGGGTGCCGACGACGACCTCGACGAGGTCGCTGACGGGGACCGGGTTGAAGAAGTGGAGTCCGATGAGCGCATGGGGCCGGGGCAGTGCGGCGGCGAGCTCATCGATGGACAGTGCGCTCGTGTTCGTGGCGATGCTCGCGGCCGGAGCGTATTTTGCGATGGCAGCGAGGATCGTCTGTTTGAGTTCGACGTTCTCCGGGACGGCTTCGACGACGAGGAGTGCCTGGTCGAGCAGGGTCGGGTCCCGCACGACTTCGACGGTGCCGGTGACCTCGAGGCCCTTGGACTTCGACTTCTCGACCGAGGCGTCGATGCGCTCCTTGGCTACGGCCACGGTCTCTTCGGTGTTCTCGATGATGATGACGCGGGCTCCGGCGCTGGCGAAGGCATGGGCGATGCCCGCACCCATTCGGCCCCCGCCATAGACGCCGACGGTTTCCGGGACCTGGGGACCGGCATTGTCTGCGCCCACCGCTGAGTCCGGCGATGATCCGGCCGTAGGGTTCGGCGTGTGCACGGCGTCAGGTTCGCGGGCCCTCTGCTCGCTCATTCGGTGGTGCCTCTTTCGTCGTGTCGGGGAACGTCCTGTTCGTCCATCGCCTCGGTGGCCACGGCTTCGGCCCTCTTCCGCTTCTTCGCCTCCCGCTTCGCGAGGAAGGCCTCCATCCGGGTGTGCTTCTCCTCGGTCTCGAACAGCACGGCCTGGGCCAGATCGTCGATGAGCGGATGGGCTTCACGTGGAGCGTGGAATGCCGATTTGCTCAACCTCACGGCCAACGGTGCGAAGCTCGCGATCCGATCGGCAAGTGCTTCACCGGCGAGTTCGAGGTCCTCGGGGTCGACGACGTCGTTGAGCAGGCCGATGGACTTGGCCTCTTCGGCCTGGAGAGTCCGTCCCGCCAAGAGGATCTCCTTGGCGCGAGGCTCCCCCACGAGTTCACGCAGACGCCAGGCGGCTCCGGCCGCAGCGAGGATGCCCAGTCCTGTCTCGGGGTTGCCGATCTTCGTCGTCGGTGTCCCGATGCGGAAGTCACAGGCGAAGGCCAGCTCTGCTCCGCCGCCCAGCGCGTGGCCTTCGACGAGGGCGATGACGGGCATCGGCAGTTCCTGGATGCGGGTGAAGACCTTCGAGTTGATGCCGGCCAGGGCCTCTTCGCGGCCACGGCCCAACAACTGGCCTATGTCGGCACCGGCGGCGAAGACACCATTCGAGCCCGTGAGGATGGCGACCTTCGGCTCGGCTTCGAGTTCGGCGCACACCGCGTGGAGGGCATCGGCCATGTTCTGGTCGATGGCGTTGCGCACCTCGGGTCGGTTGAGCCGGATGATGACCCGGTCGGCATGGCGTTCGATCAGCAGCGGGGAGTTCGCGCCGTCCGCACCGTTGGTCGAATCGCCCCCGGCGGTGTCGCCCCCACTCATACTCGCTCCAACAGCAGGGCCGAACCCTGGCCGACGCCGACGCACATCGTCGCCAGTCCGCGCTTGGCATCGGCCTGTTCCAGGCGGTTGAGCAGTGTCAGGGTGATGCGAGCGCCCGAGCAGCCCAAGGGATGGCCCAGCGCGATCGCACCGCCGAAGCTGTTGACGATCTCCGGATCGAGGCCCAGGTCGCGAATGCAGGCCAGTGACTGGGAGGCGAAGGCCTCGTTGAGCTCCACGGTCTCGAGATCGTCGACGCTCCAGCCGACACGGTCGAGGACCTTGCGGGTGGCCGGGACAGGGCCGATGCCCATGATCTCCGGAGAGACACCGGCACTGGCGCCGCTGACGACGCGGGCCCTGGGGCTCAGACCGTGCTTCTTCGCGTAGCGTTCGCTGACGAGAATCGTGACGGCGGCACCGTCGTTGAGGGACGAGGAGTTGCCGGCGGTGATGACTCCTCCGGGTCCGTGAATCGCCCGCAGCTTGGCGAGCTTCTCCGGGGTGGTTTCCGCACGAGGGCCCTCGTCGGCGCTGACGTCGCCGATGGGCAGGATCTCGGGATCGAACTTGCCCGCTTCCTGCGCGGCCAGTGCCTTCTGATGGGAGGCATAGGCGAAGGCATCGAGCTCTTCACGGCCCAGCTTCCACTGCTCGGCCACGCGTTCGGCGGTCTGGGGCATCGACAAGGTCGTGTCCTCACCGAAGGCCGGGTTGGTGAAGCGCCAGCCGATCGAGGTGTCCCAGGACCTGCCCGGCTTCGCCCAGGGGCGCTGGGGCTTTTCCGTCACCCAGGGTGCGCGGGTCATCGATTCGACGCCACCGGCCACGACCACCTCGGCGTCACCGGCGGCGATCATCTGCCGTGCCGTCGTGATCGCGGTCAGCCCGGAGGCGCACAGGCGGTTGACGGTGAAGCCGGGAACGGACTCGGGCAGACCCGCCAGCAGCACTGCCATGCGGGCGACGTTGCGGTTGTCCTCACCGGCCTGGTTCGCCGAGCCGAGGATCACCTCGTCGATGTCGCCCGGATCGATCCCCGACCGGTCGACGACGGCCTTGAGCGTGGTCGCGACGAGGTCATCGGGTCGCTGGTCAGCGAGGACTCCGCCGTAGCGGCCGATGGGTGTGCGCAGTCCGTCAAGGACGAAAGCCTCGGGCATGGGTCTCCTCAGGTGTGGTGTGCGGGGTGGCGTCGACAATCCTCAAGCGTATCGGCTGAGAATGTCAGACGCTCAGAAGTCTCGGGGCGTGTGCGTGTACGTGGAATTCGACTCGCAGACAACTCGTCTCACGAGTCGTAGTCGACCGTGACCTCGTCGCTGACGGGGAAGGTCTGGCAGGTGAGGACGAAGTTCGCCTCCACCTCGGAGTCTTCGAGGGCGTAGTTGCGCACCATGTCGACCTCGCCGTCACAGATCTTGGCGCGGCAGGTGCCGCAGACTCCGCCCTTGCAGGCGAACGGCAGGTCCGAGCGTGACTCCTGCGCGGAGTCGAGGATCGTCTTGCCCTGCGACATCGCCGAGGTGGAACGCCGTCCGTCGAGGACGATCGTGACGTCGCTGGTGGCGCCCTCGACGACCTTGTCCGCGTGGACGACCTCCGGTGGCGGTTCGTCGACGTAGAAGAGCTCGAAGTGGATCTTATCCTTGGGCACTCCGAATTCGGCGAGAACCTTCCGGGCGTCGCTGAGCATACCGAAGGGCCCGCACAGCCACACGTGGTCCATATCGCCGATGGGCACCAGGCTGGTCAGCAGCTGGCGCAGCTTCTCCTCATCGAGGCGACCGGAGAACAGGTCGACCTCCCGGGGCTCGCGGGAGAGGATGTGGATGAGATCGAGCTGCTGATTGCGGGAGTCCTTGAGGTCGGCGAGCTCCTCGGTGAACATCACGGTATTCGTGTTGCGGTTGCCGTAGAGCATGGTCACCGAGGCGTCCGGATTCGACAGGACGGTGGTGGCGATCGAGAGCATCGGAGTGATGCCCGAACCTGCGGCAATGCACAGGTGTCGACCGCCGAGGTCCGGATCGGCCTGGAAGCTGCCGCTGGGCGGCTGGACTTCGATGGTCTCACCGGGGCGGACGTCGTTGACGAGCCACTGCGAGAAGAGTCCTTCGGGGATCTCGCGCACACCGATGCGCGGATCGGTCCCGGCCGGGGCGCAGATGGAGTAGGAGCGGCGGTGTTCGGCGCCATCGATCATCCGGCGCAGGGTCAGTGACTGTCCCGCGGCGAAGTCGAAGAGGTCGGCGTATTCGGCCGGGACGTCGAAGGTCACTGCCGCCGAGTCATCGGTGAGGTGGTCGACCGACTTCACCATCAGCGGGTAGAAGGCGGTCCGGGATCCGACGTCGGACGACTGAGTCGCTGCGTTGGGCTGGGCCGCTGCGTTGGGCTGGGTCGTGGGAGTCGCCTCGGCGCTCTGATTGATCGTTTCGGTCATCTCAGATCTCCTTCACATGCTGGAACGGTTCGAGGCAGTCGAGGCATTGGTACATCGCCTTGCAGGCCGTCGGACCGAATTCCGAGGACAGCTTCACATTGGCCGAGCCGCACAAGGTGCAGGTCAGGGCCCGTTTCGTGGGCATCAGCGTCAGGGCCACGGGCCCCGTCTTCCGAGGCGCCTGCCCGGGCGGGGAGATGCCGGCACCTTTGAGTGCTCTTCGCCCTTCCTCGGTGATCCAGTCACTCGTCCAGGCCGGTGTCAGGGACACCCGCACCTCGGCGCCTTCGAATCCCGCGTCCTGGAGTTCTCGCTGCAGATCATCGCGCATCGTCGCCATCGCCGGGCACCCCGAGTAGGTGGGGGTGATGGTCGTGACGACGCGACCGTCTTCGATCGTGACGTCGCGGAGCACGCCGAGGTCGACGAGCGTGAGCATCGGCATCTCCGGATCCGTGACGCTTGCTGCGGCTGCGCGGGCATGGTCGAGCGCCTCGGCGGGGGTGCGGTGCTCGGCCTCGGGCACCTGCGTGCCTTGGTCGTCACCGTCGTGGCCGGTGGTGGACATGTGGGTCTGAAGTGTTGCGGTCACCATTGTCCTTTCGGGTATTGCCGGGCGACGACCTGCATGTCGGCGAGCATCTTCGACAGTGCTTCGGTGTGCAGTCCGTCGCGGCCTCTCTGTCCTCGCACGCCGGCCAGCGCGCCCCGTTCGGGGCGGTCGATGCCGGCAGTGGCGAAGACCTGGTCGAGGATGGCTCCGGCTTCATCGGCCACCTCGGCGGGATCGACTCCGATTCCGGCGGCCGCGACCGAGGCTTCGATCGGGTGGGTCTCGAAGAGTTCGTCCCACAGGGGCCAGAGCCCGTCGAGCGCAGAGAGCAGACGAGATTTCGACTCCTCGGTGCCGCGGGCCAGAGTGAGGACCCAGCGCCCGGCGAAGTCACGGTGGTAGGACATCTCTTTGACGCCCTTGACGGCGATGGCCGAGAGCACGGAGTCCCTGCTGGACTGGAGGCGTTCGAAGATCGCCAGGCGCCAGGTGGAGTAGATGAGGATCTTCGCGACCGCCTCGGCGAAGTCACCATTGGGCACCTCGGCGAGACGGACGTTGCGGAACGCCAGGTCCTCGCGGAAGAACGCGAGCCTGTCCTCATCGGGAACCGGTGAACCCTCGGGCAGCTGCGGCACCAGCGTGGGATCGGCGGCAGCGGTCCGCGCGAGGAGAAGTCGGGACTGGCCGAGCAGGTCGAGGGCGATGTTGGCCAGCGCGATGTCCTCTTCGAGGTCGGGGGCGCCTGCGCACCACTCGGAGATCCGCTGGGAGAAGATCAGCGCGTCGTCGCCGAGCATCTGGCAGTAGACGGCCAGCTCGTGTGCGTCGACACCGGAGGGAACGGTCGTGTCGACGCCGGCCAGGGGGTCTTCGAAGTCGGTGCCGAAGGCCCAGCTGGCATCATTGACGAGCAGGCCCGAGTAGGCGTTCTCGGACTGGCCGTGCTCGATGTGGGCTCCGGCTTCGTCGTGGTCGACGTTGATGGAAGGTTCGTTGGTGCTGTGTGCAGTCATCGTCGCCTCCTCACATGTGGGGGACATCGTCGGGGATGTCGTAGAAGGTCGGGTGGCGGTAGACCTTGTCGCCGCTGGGGGCGAACATGGGGTCCTTCTCGTCCGGGCTCGAGGCTGTGATCGACGAGGAGCGGACGACCCACAGGCTCACGCCTTCGTTGCGACGGGTGTAGACGTCGCGGGCGTGGTGGACGGCCATCTGATCATCGGCTGCGTGCAGCGATCCGACGTGGACGTGGTTGAGTCCGCGCTTGCCGCGTACGAACACCTCGTAGAGGGGCCATTCGCCGCGGACGGTCGTGCCGGGGGCGGCGGTTCCGGGGTTGGTCTCTGCGCTCATTTGGCGGCCTCCTCGGCGGTGGTTGCGGGGTTCGTGGGTGCGGCGTCATCGGTGGGTGCGGGGTTCGTGGGTGCGGCGTCATCGGTGGCTCCGGCGGCCGAGTTCTCGGCGAAGGCGAGCGCAGCCTCGCGCACCCAGGCCCCTTCGTCCCAGGCACGCTTGCGGTGGTTCACGCGCTGGTCGTTGCAGGGGCCGTTGCCCTTGACGACGGCCCAGAACTCGTCCCAGTCCGGCGTCGAGAAGTCGTAGTGTCCACGCTCCTCGTTCCACTTCAGACCGTCGTCGGGGAAGGTCACACCCAGGGCCTCGGCCTGCGGGACGGACATGTCGACGAACTTCTGACGCAGCTCGTCATTGGTGTGGGTCTTGATGCCCCACTCCATCGACTGCTCGGTGTTCGGTGAGTCGTCATCGGGTGGGCCGAACATCATGAGCGAGGGCCACCAGAAGCGGTTGACCGACTCCTGGACCGAGGCACGCTGCTCGTCGGTACCGCGCATCATCGTCATCAGGAGTTCGTAGCCCTGGCGCTGGTGGAAGGACTCTTCCTTGCAGATGCGGATCATGGCGCGGCCGTAGGGGCCGAAGGAGGTCCGGCACAGGGGCACCTGGTTGCAGATCGCGGCACCGTCGACGAGCCAGCCGATCGTGCCGACGTCGGTGTAGGACAGCGTCGGGTAGTTGAAGATCGATGAGTACTTCTGCTTGCCGGCGATGAGCTTCTCGGTGAGTTCGTCGCGAGTCGCACCGAGGGTTTCGGCGGCCGAGTAGAGGTAGAGACCGTGACCGGCCTCGTCCTGGACCTTGGCCAGCAGGATCGCCTTGCGGCGCAGCGAGGGCGCCCGGGAGATCCAGTTGCCCTCGGGCTGCATGCCGATGATCTCAGAGTGCGCGTGCTGAGCAACCTGCCTCACGAGAGTCTTGCGATACTTCTCCGGCATCCAGTCGCGCGGTTCGATCCGGTCCTTACGACCGATCGTGTCGGCGAACTGCGCCTCGAGTTCTGTTTCGTCCGGTGTCCCGGTGACTTCTGTTGTCATGACCACTCCACCCTTGGATGCGCCCTGCCCGGGCTGTGTGCTGCGCACCGACCGTTCGATTCGACCATCGGCCCGGAGCAAGCATTTACTGACCATTTGTTCTGTATTGTTCTCTATCAGTGTGGCACACCGCACGCCGGGGTGCAATGCGCAGCGGCTCGCGCTCAGGCAAGCGGCTCGCGCTCAGGCACATCCCAGTGGGCCGGGAATGACCGCACAGGCCCCCGAACCACCCTTCCTGCCGAGACTCCCATGTCCGCTGCAGCACATTCGCCGGCAACGTCCTTAGCCCCTGTCGACGAACCGGCTTGCGCACCGAGACTCGCTTACGCCCCAACGCTGTCGTCAAAAACGCACGCCACACCGACACCCGCGGCGCACCACCCATCAATGCTTCACTCGAGACTATGGCGCAGCGCCGAGACAACGGCGCACGCACAGTAGTCTCGGCGCTGCACCGATGTTTCGACGTTCGTGCTCGCCCGACTTGACAGAGTCGCCGATCACAACGATATTTATTGACCAGATGGTCGTTTAATCTTTGTAGGTGCCGTTTCCGGAATCTCTGGGGTGAGATCGCCATCTCCCACGTGCATCCCACGTGCGCCAACCGCTGCAGAAGCATCACTCGACGAGGAGCGCGATATGGAGAAGTCCGGCCACCGGTCACCCGAGGACGCAGGACCAACCGAGGTCATCGACACAGCGGAGTCCACACGCAACGAACCGAGCACAGGAGTTGAGCCGAGCACGGGTGCCGCGGCGATGTTCGCCAACGACCGCGCCTCTCAGCACCTGGGCATCACCGTCGATGATCACGGCCCCGGCTGGTCGCAGTGCTCGATGACGATCACCGAGATCATGACCAATGGCCATGACATCACACATGGCGGCTACATCTTCCTCTTCGCCGACACCACCTTCGCGATGGCCTGCAACTACCCCGGCTCGATCACCGTAGCCTCCGGCGGGGACATCGACTTCCTCAAGCCCACCTATTTCGGCGATCACCTCATCGCCCGCGGCCGGGAGGTCGTGAAACAAGGGCGCTCCGGCGTCTACGACGTCGAAGTCAAGCGCGGCGAGGACATCGTCGCCGTCTACCGCGGCCGCTCCCGCACCCTGCCTGCACCGCAACCGACGACCGCAGACGCCTCCGCACAGCCGACGACCTCACCCTGATCTGAACCCCGGGACACCTCACCCGGCGGTCCCCTGAAACGACGCTGGAACGACGCCCCACCTCGGCGCCCACGAATTGCGAAGCACAACAGAATTGACCAAGGAGACAACGATGACTGCCAATGATCTCGATGCCGGCCAGCGCATGAGCCTCGACGAGCTGCGCGCCGACCAGCTCGCCAACCTCAAAACCACGGTCACGAAGGTCTACGAGAATGTGCCGTTCTACCGGAAGGCCTTCGACGACCTCGACATCACCCCCGCGGACATCACGAGCCTCGACGACATCGCGAAGCTGCCGTTCACGAACAAGCAGGACCTGCGCGACAACTACCCATTCGGCATGTTCGCCGTTCCGCGTGAAGACGTCGCTCGCATCCACGCGTCCTCGGGCACGACGGGACTGCCGACCGTCGTGGGATACACGCTGGATGACCTCGACAAGTGGGGCAGCCTCATCGCCCGCTCGATCCTCGGCGCAGGCGGCAAGCGCGGACAGATGATGCACAACGCCTACGGCTACGGACTGTTCACCGGCGGCCTCGGCGTCCACGGTGCCGAGCGCCACGGGTTCACCATCATCCCGATCTCCGGCGGCCAGACCCAGCGGCAGGTGCAGCTGATCCAGGACTTCAAGCCCGAGATCATCACGGCGACACCGACCTATCTGCTCACCATCCTCGACGAGTTCCACAAGCAGGGCATCGACCCCACGACGACGAGTCTGCAGACCGCGATCTGCGGCGCCGAGCCGTGGACGGACGAGATGCGCAAGGAGATCGAGAAGTCCTTCAACATCAACGCCGTCGACATCTACGGCCTCTCCGAGGTCATGGGCCCCGGCGTGGCCTGCGAGTCCGCCGTGACCAAGGACGGTCCGACGATCTGGGAGGACCACTTCTACCCCGAGATCGTCGACCCCTACACCGGTGACGCCCTGCCCGACGGCGAGGAGGGCGAGCTCGTCTTCACCTCGCTGACAAAGGAAGCCCTGCCGATCATCCGCTACCGCACGCACGATCTGGCGAGTCTGCTGCCGGGCACCGCAAACCCGAACTTCCGTCGCATCTCGCGCATCACCGGACGCTCCGATGACCTCATCATCATCCGCGGCGTCAACGTCTACCCGGCCAACATCGAGTCCGTGCTCTTCGAGTTCGAACACCTGAGCCCCCACTTCCAGCTGGTGCTCACCCGCCCCGGCCGGATGGACGAGGTCACCGTCGAGGTCGAGTGCCGCGAAGGTGTGGGCGCCGTCGAACTCGATGGGCTGAATGGACTCGTGACCGCCCGGATCAAGGAGCGTCTCGGCGTCTCCTCGACCGTCTCAGTGCTCCAGCCCGGCGAGCTGCCCCGATCGGTGGGCAAGCTCAAGCGCATCATCGACCGCCGCGAGGGCCTCAGGTGATCGACCCCATGGCGCGAGGTGCTGCGGCGGATGACCCTGCACCGGCTGCGGCGTCCGCATTGCAGGGCGGTTAGACTGGTGCGCATGCCGAAAGCGACTTCACCTGCACAGACACCGGGCCTGGAGTCCGGTGTCGACCCTGCCGTGAGCGCAGACACGGGTGTCGCGGCCCACTCGTCGGCGCAGACGAATACCACCGACGCCGAGGCAAGCACACCGGAACAGCCCAAGCGCACCAGACGTGGACGCCCCGGTTACGACCGGGAGACCCTGATCGAGAGGGCCACCGAGGTGTTCGTCTCCCGCGGCTACGACGGCACGTCGATGGACACCGTGGCGCGTGAGCTCGGCATCACGAAGTCCGCGATCTACCACCATGTGAAGTCGAAGGAAGAGCTGCTGCATCTGGCGATCAATCGCGGCATCGGGGCCCTGGACTCCGCGGTCGAGGCCGAAAGTCAGCGGACTGGGCTGAATGCCCTCGAGCGTCTGCGTGCCGCCGTTCATGCCAGCGTGGTCATCCTCATCGAGTATCACCACTCCGTGACTCTGCTGCTGCGGGTCCGCGGGAACTCGGCCGTCGAGATCGAGGCCCTCGACCAGCGCAGGAAGATCGACGACAAGATCAGGGTTCTGGTCGCCGAAGCCATCGACGAGGGCGGTCTGCGCTCGGACTTCACCCCGGGCCTGATGACACGCCTGCTCTTCGGCATGGTCAACTCCATCACCGAGTGGTATCGCCCCAGCTACCCCGTCGACCCCGAAACCATCGCCGACGCAGTGACCTCGATGGCCTTCAACGGCCTCGAGGCCTGAAGGCGGCACGTCGGCGAATTCGCGCCGCTCGCCTTCGCG
>NZ_JAKDJU010000038.1 GCF_030453725.1 Brevibacterium picturae | reverse complement strand
CGACATTGGAATCTCTGACGCGGTGAGTCACCGCTCCAGGAAAGTTCCGCGCGAGTTATTTGACCTGCGCGGGCGGGACGGCCCCGTCGCCACGTCGCCACCACGGGTCCCCAGAGCCGGACCAGAGAAGGTGATTCATGAATGGCGTGACTGGCTTCGAGTTCTCACGGCCTGGTCAATCGCAGTCCCTGCCTTGCTGCTCATGAAGCTCCTCTCGGGATGGTCGCTGCCCACCTCAATCGAGCACCTATTGACCGACGAGCTGTGGTCATGGGTGGCACGACTGACCTTGATCACCGTCGCCTGGCTCATCACAGGCCCTGTGTACGCCTCCATCTTCAAAGCCACAACCGTCGCCGAAAACGGCGACATCCCACCGAGAAGGGAACTCGCATGAACCTGGCGAACAATAGTATCGGAATCGGCCCCTGGTCATTCGATGCCGGACCCTTCGCGGTCGTAGTCCTCGTCGCAATCGTCGGATTGGTGATCTACTACATTCGATAGGACGACTGACCTGTTGCATGTGCATGGAACCGAGGCTGTTCAATTCCCGAGGAGGGTGACGGCACTCGCGAAGAGAAGACACTGCACGTCGGTCGCGCACACCTGCCGGCTCGCTGAGAGATAGGACGAATCGTGCGATCTCCACGCGATTTCCCACTGTTTGATGGTGGAGAGTCACACATCTCGATACTTCACTGACAGCCCGCCGATCATTCCGAACAGAAGCAGCCATCCGATCACTGCGACCGTCGCAGCACTGGCGGGCAGGAACCCTGGGCTTCCCGGACTCGAGAGGCCGGCCAAGGATTCGATCGCCGCACCCGGCATCCACCTTGGTACGGTTTCGCCCCAGGCCGTCGGCAGGAACTGAGCCGTGACCACGGGCAGGAATGAACCCAGGAGGAGCACGATCACGGTCGGTGCGGTGCGCCGGATCAGGAATCCCAGCAACAATGACAGAGCACCCCACACTGCCATCTGAGCGGGAATGAACACGAGGACCGCTCGCAGCAATTCAGGTTCGTTCAGCGATAACGTGGGGTACTCGTTCAGCGTGAGAACACCCTGGGTGATGGCAAAGTTGATCAGCGAGACCAGAAGACCTGCGATCGAGCCTATCCCAAGAACGATGACCAGTTTCGCCACCAGGACTCTCGTCCGTCGTGGGGTCGCCGTGAACGTGTACCCGATTGCACCACTGACGAATTCGCCGGCACTGAACGAAGCGCCGAAGAAAGCAAATGCCCAAACTCCGAGTGTGGCGCCGAAGAAGAGGATCTCGTAACGACTGCCCGTCTCTCCCGATTGCACGTCTCCCAAGGACTCCGCCCCGCCGAACCCGGCGATCAGCCCTGTGAGACCCACCGAGATGAGCATGGTCACGAGAAGCAGAATCCACAGGCTGGGACTCAACCTCACTTTGATGAGCTCGGCGTACGTGAGACGACTCAGCTCGCCGATCATCGTTCATCCCCTGTCAGGTTGAAGAAGACTGACTCAAGATCATCTTCACCGGCCAAATCACTGAGGGTACCGTCGGCGACGACCGAACCTCTGCTGATCACGACGATATGGTCAGCCAACAGCTGAACCTCCGAAAGCAGATGACTGGACAACAGCACGGTCCTGCCGTGTTCGGCGAGCTGGTGCAGCAGCTCCCGCAACCAGCGGATTCCCGCTGGGTCGAGTCCGTTGGTGGGTTCATCCAGAATCACAATCTCGGCATCACCGAGCAGTGCGACAGCTAGTCCGATTCGCTGGCGCATACCGAAAGAGTATGAATTGATCCGCTTGCGGGCGTCGTCGGCAAGCTCCACACGTTCCAGCATCTGCCCGATCCGCGCACTGTCAATGCCTGCTGCGGCAGCGTACCAGCGCAGGAGATCAATGCCGCGCAGGTACCCAGGCAATGCCTCGGGGTCGAGCATCGCTCCGACACGACGAGCGGGATGGTCGAGTCCAGCATAGGGTTTCCCAAGTATGGTCGCTGTCCCGGAGTTCGGACGGGACAATCCGAGAATCGTCCGCAACGCGGTGGACTTTCCTGCTCCGTTCGGTCCCACGAACCCTGTCACCTCGCCGGGGCGCGCAGTCAACGATACTTGGTCGAGGACTGTGCGCCGTCGATAGGATTTCGTGACGTTTTTGATTTCGATCATGGTGACCAGCCTGGTCGGGGTGGGACGCAACGACAAGGTGCTTTCGGACATTGTCGACGGCACGAAAGGATACGATGTGACCGCCGTCCGAAGGTCCGCCGCTGCCGTCCGAGCAACGGCGATCAGATTTTACGATTCCCGTGGTGCCATCAGCGCAAGCTTGGTGCGGTTGTCGCAGTCAAGGGTGTCCATCAGCCTCGAGACGTGTCCTTTGACGGTGCTCTCCGCCAAGTACAGGGTCCGGGCGATGTCGGAGTTCGTCCTGCCCTCGCCGACAAGTCTGAGTACTTCCCTCTCCCTGCCCGCCAGCGCGGTGATTCTCGGATCCTCTTCAGCTACCTGATTTTGGGTTGCCAGCCTCAACAGTCGTCTGGTTGCTTCAGGAGACAGCACATCAACACCGGCCGCCGCAGTTCGAAGCGCGTCGACGATCGTCGTTGTCGGCGAGGTCTTGAGCGCGTATCCACTGGCGCCGGCACTGAGTCCAGCGACAACAGCATGATCCGAGTCGACCGTCGTCATCAGCAGCACAGCAGGACCCTCGTCGCCGCGGGTCAACTCTTCTGTGGCTTGGATGCCGTCGAGACCAGGCATTCGAATGTCCATCAACACGACATCTGGACCAGTGCGAATTGCCATTTCGACGGCCTCTGCACCATCGCCGGCGACTCCTGTCACCTCGATACCGTCAACAGCGGACAGCTGCGAACTCAGGTATGCGCAGACGAGTGGGTCATCATCTGCGATCAGCACTCTCAGGACGCTCACGGTGTCAAACTCTTCGATACCGTGGCCACGGAGAGCTTCGGGCCCTCGACCGACGTTTCTGCTGCGGGGAACTCAACCCGCAGACAGAACTGCCCGTCCAGCTCGCGCGCAGTCATTGTGCCGCCCAATAGCCGCACCCGGCTCGCTATTCCGCGGAGCCCGGTGCCTGATCCGGACCCGGCCAGTTCATCGTTGTCCGCGAAAACCGGGACTGGATTCGATAGGAGAAGCACGTGGCCGTTCTCGTGTTCGTAGAAGGTGACGCTGGCCTCGACACCGGAGGCATGTTTCGCCGCATTCACCAGCCCCTCCTGCGCTGCTCGCAAGAAACATCGCGATACGGTTTCGGTGAGTTGAAGGTCCGCAGGCGCCTCATTGCTCAGGTGCACCTGTTGGCCCGTCGACCGCTGTTTGGCGATGAGAGCGTCCAGCTCATCCGCGAAATGTTCGGCGGTGGACTCCTCAGTGGGAGTGCGCCGGTCCTCGCCCTCTTTCACAGCACTCAGAAAGTCCCGCATCTGCGACAGCGCCTGTGATGCTGTTTCGGCAATCTCGTCAGCCGCGTCTACGACGTCGGGGCCGTGTCCTCCATCTCCCAAACGGCGAGCTTGGAGCACCACTCGGACCATCTCATGAGTCACGAGATCGTGCAGATCGGCGGCCATCCGGGACCGTTCCACAGCGATCCGCTCCCGTGCGGCCATCTCGCGTTCTCTGGCCATCTGCGCCAACCGGTCCTCACGTGCTAGGCGCAACCGCTGCCAGAGCGCAAAGCTGATTCCCGCCAGCAAGGGAGCCGCCGCGCCCATACTGGCCAGAAGCTCAGGTGGTCCGCCGTTGACCATGATGATCAACCACGTCAACAGCGCGATCCCACCGCTGATGACATCGGTTCGGTTTCGAGCCCTGCCGATCAGCCGTGCGGCAGCGTATGCCGCCATGATCGGAACCCAGACCGTAACCTGTGACTCAAATGCGCGTTGCCAGTCGATCGGCGCATAAGCCAGAGTTGCGGTCACCACAGTCAAACACCAGGCGGGAACCACGGCCGCCCGCCATCGAAGAACTACGGCGGTCGCGATCACCTGGATCACTAGTCCCAAAACAGCCTGGCCGGGCCCAAGCTCGTCGAAAAGCAGTCCGCCGACGAGTGCTGAAGCCACAGCCGCCAGACACGCAGCCGACAATGTCCAACGTTCGCTCACGCTGGCAATGATACGAGCATCCTGTGCACCTGGACAACGACGAAAGTAGGTCGGATTAGTCTCTGGCCAGTCCAATAGTCGCTGGGGATGACCGCGGTCTCGTGTCCAACGTACAGCTCCTGAAGCCGACGAACGTTGCAACTCCGGCAGTTTCGACCGGTGATGATGCTGGATACGTTGCTCGAATACGTTTGAAATCAGACATCACGCCACATCGGCTGCAGAATCGGACCACCGTCGGGGAGCTGGATCGAGTCGCCGAGATCTCGGAACCCGCCCCGTTCGTAGAGTCGACGGTTGTCGGATGTAGAGGCTTCCAAGTAGATCGGCAGGGAAAGTGCTTGGGCTCGCTCCATGCCTGCGGCGAGCATAGCGGCTCCCGCTCCTCGGCCGCGGTGGTCCGGCAATGTCGCCATGGATGCGAGATAGAGATGAGGTGAAGTCGGGCGTCGAAGCTGAGTAGCAGCTTCGGCCGCAATCATACGGCGGGTTGCAGGATCATCGGCAACTTCTGACTGATGCGGTTCGGGCGTCTCGCTCGTTGCCATGTGCGGGAGCCAGATCGACGCTGCCAGCGGCTCACCGTCGACATCGATCGCGAGGATCAGGTTCTGATTGCTGACCGCAACGTCCAGAGATTCCCCGAACATCTCACGCATGTGATAGTGCCTCTCCGTCGGCTCGGGGATGACCCAGGCAGTCACTGCCTCGTCGGCAAACGCCGCGAGACAGAGATCGATGACAGTGTTGAGTTCAGCACGATGCGCTGTACGGGTGGATAGCTCGGTCGCAGCCATGTGCAGCTCCTTGTTCGGGGTTCCGGTTTCACCAGACTCCATGCTCGCGGCAACCCGCGTACAGTAGTTTCGTCACACCATTTCTGAGACGAAAGAGGCAGCAATGGAATGCATGGAGTGCGGGTTGCGGTGGCACGAGACGCGCCGGACCGGACGCCCCCGGCAATATTGCTCCCGCTCTTGCCAAGGTCGCGCGTATCGGCGTCGCCGTGATCAGGGGCGACTGAGCAGACCTGTTCAAAGCGGAATGGTCGAAAAGCAGTCGGTGACAACGCTTCAGACAGCCATCGCTATGGCAGATGCACAGGGAATCGACACCGTGACGCTCCGATCAGTAGCGTCCCAGGCCGGAATGGCACTGACAGCGCTCGAGCGTAGCTTCGGCAGTCGAGATCGGCTCGTCGACGCGATGGTGCAACACATCCTTTCGTCACCGCCCGCACCTTCGACAAGAATCGGAGATCCCATCGATACGCTCATTCGTCTGGCCGAACACGAGTGGGAGAAGTATGGGTCTCATCCCTGGCTTGTGACCGTAATGGCGAGGACTCGCCCACCCTTGGTACCGGCCACCCTGGATTCCGCGCGTGTCGGCATCGAAGCAATCAGGGAGGCAGGCGTTGACAGCAACATTGCTCTCGACCGATATCTCGCAATCAGTGCGTACGTCCAGGGCATGGCACTCCTGCTGCACGCCGAGCAGCAGGAAATCGTGCACTCAGACACGAGTTTGCGCGCGTGGTGGTCGGAAGAGGTCAACCGACTCGACCGTCGGGGTCTCACGCAGCGCCATCACTGGCTCGCTGACCTCACACACCAGTCTCTCTCCGACGGATACGACGTGGACGCCTGCTTCCGTGACGGCCTGCATCGTGTCGTTGCTGGACTTGTGCAGCCAACGTCCCAATAGCAATTCGCACACACCGGGCCATGGGACGTCTGCGCCCTTTCCCGAGTCCAAGCGGTCGTCGACGAGCACTGCATTCCCCGAGCTGCAGAAACCGGTCACACCGCAAAGGGGACATGGCCCTCGAAGCACCGTGACTGTCCAGAGACAGACCAGGTGAACGACCAACGCTCACGACCATGAAGCAGGTCCAAAGAACCCGAACCGCCGACGAAGCTGACACTGGTCAGGCGCTGAGGAAGTCCCTCAGAGCCGACGAGATCGCAGCGGTCTCGGTGAGGAAGCCGTCATGGCCGACGGCGGATTCGATGACGTGGTGGTTCACCGCTCCAGGCAGGTTCTGCGCGAGCAGTTCGACCTGAGCGGGTGGGAACAGGCGATCCGAGGAAACCGAGACGACGAGGTTGTCGGTGCAGCTTTCGGCCAACGAGGTGGCCAGATCGTGTGATCGGCCGATGCGCACGTCGTGGTCGCGCAGCGCGCGGGAGAGCACGACGTAGCTGTGCGGGTCGAACCGGGCGGTGAGCTTCTTCGCCTGGTGGTCGAGATACGAGGTGACCTCGTAGTAGTCGGGCGATCGGCGTCGCCGGGAGAACCGGTGGTTGAGGTCCGCATCGTTGCGGTAGGTCAGGTGAGCGATCTGGCGTGCCAGTCCCAGCCCCTGGGCGGGGAACCGGCCGACGGCGGTGTAGTCACCTGCGTAGTAGTCGGCATCGAGTTCGATGGCGCGTTCCTGCATCATCGCCCAGGCGATCTGATCGGCTTCGCAGAAGGCCGGTGCGGCGATGATCGCGCACTTGTTCACCTTGCGCTTATCGAGGAGAGCGAATTCGAGAGCTCTGGCCCCACCCATCGACCCGCCGATGACGGCGTGCCATGAGTCGATGCCGAGTATCTGAGTGAGATTGTGTTCCAGGCGGGCCATATCGCGGATCGTGACCGCGGGAAACCTGGACCCGTAGGGCAGACCGTCGTCGTAGACCGACTGGGGCCCGGTGGTTCCCGAGCACCCGCCGAGCGAATTCGCACACACCACGAAATATTCGTTCGTGTCGATCGCCTCGCCCGGACCGACGACTCCTGCCCACCATTCGGTGACGTGGGTGTCGCCGGTCAGGGCGTGTTCGATCAGGACCGCGTTACTGCGGTCCGCATTGAGTGTGCCGAAGGTTTCGTAGGCGACCTCGACAGTTCCGAACGTGTGTCCGGATTCTGTGACGAAGCCCAGAATTCGCTCGACGGATGTGCTCTGGGTTGGCATGTCAGGCGGCGGCCGACGCGTTCGCTGCGGCAGCGGCGAAGCCCTTGTCGATGTCGGCGATGATGTCGTCGATGCCTTCGAGGCCCACGGACAGACGCACGAGTGCCGGGTTCACACCGGCGGCGACCTGTGCCTCTTCGTCCAGCTGCGAATGTGTCGTCGACGCCGGGTGGATGACCAGGGACCGGACGTCACCGATGTTGGCCACGTGTGAGTGGAGTTCGAGCGCATCGACGAAGGCCACAGCGGCATCGAAGCCACCGGCGATGTCGAAGGCCAGAACCGAGCCGACACCATTGGGCAGGTACTTCTCGGCCTTGTCGTGCCAAGGGCTGGACTCGAGTCCGGCGAAGGCGACTCGGCTGACCTGCTCGTGGTTTTCGAGGTAGGCGGCAACCTTGTTCGCGTTGTCGACATGGCGGTCGATGCGCAGGCTCAGGGTCTCGAGTCCCTGGGCGATGAGGAAGGCGTTGAAAGGACTGGCTGCCGGTCCGAGGTCGCGCAGACCCTGCACACGGGCCTTGAGTCCGAAGGAGACGTTGGCCCCGAACGGCGAATCTGCGCCGAGGTCGCGGGCGTAGACCAGGCCGTTGTAGGACTCGTCGGGGGTGTTGAAACCGGGGAACTTCTCCGGCTGCGTGCCGTAGTCGAAGTTTCCGCTGTCGACGACGACACCGGCGATCGAGGTCCCGTGGCCACCAAGGTACTTCGTGGCCGAGTGGAGGACGACGTCGGCGCCGTGCTCGATCGGACGGACCAGGTAGGGGGTGGCCAGCGTGTTGTCGGTGAACAGCGGAACACCTGCCTGGTGGGCGATGTCGGCCACAGCGGCGATGTCGAGGACGTCGGAGCGGGGGTTGGACACGACCTCGGCGAAGAAGAGCTTCGTGTTGTCCTGGGTGGCGGACTTCCAGGCGTCGAGGTCGTCGACGTCGACGAAGGTGGTGTCGATGCCCAGCTTGCGCAGGGTGACATGCAGCAGGTTGTAGGTGCCGCCGTAGAGGCTGGAGCTGGCCACGATGTGGTCACCGGCTTCGGCGATGTTCGTGATCGCCAGCAGTGCTGCCGACTGTCCCGATGCGGTGAGCACGGCGTGGACTCCGCCTTCGAGATCGGCGATGCGGTTCTCGACGACCTCGGTGGTCGGGTTGGTGATGCGGGTGTAGATGGGGCCGAGCTCGCTGAGGGCGAAGCGGTTCGCCGCCGTCTCATTGCTGTCGAAGACGAATGAGGTGGTCTGGTGGATGGGCAGCGCCCTGGAACCGGTGGTCGGGTCAGGCGTCTGACCGGCATGGATCTGACGGGTTTCGAATGACTGGGTCATGGTGTCTCCTTCGGGTACGGCTGATTCGCCCGTGGTGGTTCGCGCGAGTGTTTGGAGGTGATGTCACTACTGTCTTCGACTCTCAGAACGGAAGCATGCGATCTCGTCATGTTCGCGTCACCTGGCGTCATGTTTCGTCACACCGCGCCGCTCAGCTTCGTCATCCGCGCCGCTCAGCGGAAGTTGCGGGCCTTCGTCGGCAGCTGCACCTCGAGCGGAATGAGTTTGTGGGCGTAGAGACTCACGACCTCTCCCCCGCGTTGGATCAGTCCGGTGACCACGAGTGCGTTGCGCGAGGTTGCGATCGGCCGGAACCGCTTCATCAGTCCGGCCGTGGCGACGACGTTGAGCATCCCGAATTCGTCCTCCAGGTTGATGAATGTGATCCCCGAGGCGGTGGCCGGGCGCTGCCGGTGTGTGACGATGGCGGCCACCGTCATCCGGGTCCCGTCCGCAGCCGCCGCTGCGTCCGCTGTCGAGGCATAGCCCCGTTCGATCAGTGACTTGCGCAGGATCTCGGTCGGGTAGCCGTCAACCGTGATCCCTGTGGAGAAGAGCTCGGCCAGTGTCGTATCGAAGGCGTCCATGGTCGGCAGGGCCGGCGCCGAGGAGATCGTGGCGGTTCCCGGCAGCACACCCGGGTGCGCTCCCGCGACCCCACCGGCCAGCCACAGCGCCTGCCTGCGGTCGAGATCGAAGCAGGCCAATGCCCCCGAGGTCGCCAGTCCTTCGAGTGCCTGCTTCCCGACTCCGGTCCGCTCTGCCAGGTCTGTCACCGAGGTGAACGGTGCCTTCGCGCGTTCGGTCACGATCACCTCGGCGAAGGATCCGACATGGGTCACCGAATCGAGCCCCAGTCGGATCCCGAACTCGCCCGAGGTTCCGGCGTCATCGGGCTCGAGGTGTTCCAGATCGCTGCCGGCCATCGAGTGGCGCAGGTCCACGGGCAGGATCGGCACACCGTGCCGGCGGGCGTCGGCGACGAGCGACTGCGGCGAGTAGAAGCCCATCGGCTGGCTGCGGAGCAGGCCTACGGTGAACGCCGCATGGTGGTGGTATTTGAACCAGGCAGACTGGTAGACGAGGTTCGCGAAGCTGATCGCATGTGATTCGGGGAACCCGTAGTTTGCGAACGCCGCAATCGTGGAGAAGATGGATTCCGAGGTCTCGGCGTCCACTCCTTTGGCCGCAGATCCGGTCTGGAACTTCTGCGCCAGTTCGGCCATCCGCTTCTCCGACCGTCGCGATCCCATCGCCTGCCGCAGCTGGTCGGCATCGGCCCCGGTGAAGCCGCCGACGTCGATGGCCATCTGCATGAGCTGCTCCTGGAACAGCGGCACCCCGTAGGTCTTGGCCAGGGACTTCTGCAACAGAGGATGGAGATACTCGACCTCGTCGAGGCCCTGCCGCCTGCGGATATAGGGGTGGACGGAACCGCCCTGGATGGGGCCGGGCCTGATCAGGGCGACCTGGACGGCAAGATCGTAGAACGTCTCCGGACGCAGACGAGGCAGGGTCGCCAGCTGAGCCCGCGATTCGACTTGGAAGACACCTACCGCATCGGCCTTCTGCAGCATCTCGTAGACGGCCTCGTCCTCGTCGTCGATGTGGGCGCGTTCGATGAGCTCACCCGTGTGCCGATGGACCAGGTCGACCATCTCGTGGAGTGCGGTGAGCATGCCCAGCCCCAGCAGGTCGAACTTCACCAGGTCCATGGCGGCACAGTCGTCCTTGTCCCATTGGACGACGGTGCGATGGCCCATCGTGGCCTTCTCGATCGGGACGACCTCACCGATGGGTCGGTCAGCGAGGATCATGCCGCCGGAATGGATGCCCAGGTGACGGGGTGAGCCGAGGAGGTCGTCGGCGATCGTGAGCACCGGGGCCGGGACCGGGGAGTCGGAGGCCTCGGGCAGGGTCGACCAGCGGTTGCTGGCTTTTGAGAATGCATCCTGCTGACCCGGTTCGTAGCCCAGGCTGAAGGCCGCGTCACGGATCGCCGACTTCGCCCGGTAGGTGATGACGTTGGCGACCTGCGCGGCCCGTTCACGACCGAAATGATCATAGACGTATTGGATGACCTCTTCCCGGCGGCCCGATTCGATGTCGATGTCGATGTCCGGGTAGCCCTTGCGGTCCGGTGAGAGGAAACGGTCGAAGAGGAGTTCGTGCTTGACCGCGTCGACGGCGGTGATGTCGAGGACATAGCAGACCGCGGAGTTCGCCGCCGAGCCTCTTCCCTGGCAGAAGATGGCCACCCGATGACAGAATTCGGTGATGTCGTAGACGATGAGGAAATATCCGCAGAAACCCAGCGTCGCGATCATGTTCATCTCTCGGTCGAGCTGCGCCCACGCCTTCGGATTCTCAGCCCGAGACCCGTAGCGCTTGGCACCGCGATCCTCGATGAGCTCACGCAGATACTCTTCGGCCCCACGATCATCGGGCATCGGGGCACGCGGGAGGTCTGGCCGGGCCGAGTTCAGGACGAAGGAGCATTCCTTGCCGAGTGCCACGGCGTTCTCCAGAGCCTGGCGGGGGAAGCGTGAGGCCATCTCCTCCCCTGTGTGAATCCGGGCATTCGCCGTCGCCGGCAGCCACCCGGCCAGCTCATCAAGGGACAGGCGGGACCTCACCGAGGCTCTCACCTGTGCTGATTTCCATTGTGCCCGGGTGGCGAAGTGCACACTGTTGCTGGCTACGACCGGCAGATGGGTGCGCTGTGCCAGCTCGCCGAGGTGGCGCAGTCGTTCATCGTCATCCGGAGTCCCATCGCGGCTGAGTTCGACCGCGATTCGCTCAGCACCGAAGAGATCGATGAGTTTCCGCAGGGCTCCGAGCCCACCGTCGGGGTCGTTCAGGGCTCGGCGCAGGGGGCCTTTGCGGCAGCCGGTGAGGATCGTCCAGTCCCCGCTCATCGCGGCCAGCTCTTCGAGGCCGAACACCGGTCGGTTCTTCTCCCCGGCCAGGTTGGCCTCGGTGATGGCCGTCGACAGTCGGTGGTAGCCCTCGACTCCGCGAGCGAGGACGAGCAGGTGGGTGGCGTCGGGATCGGTCTGGCCGGGGATCTTCTCCTCCAGCCCGACGGACAGCTCCGCTCCGAAGACGGTGGGCAGGCCCACCTCGGCGGCGGCATGGGCGAACCGGACCGCACCGTAGAGACCGTTGTGATCGGTCAGCGCCAAGGACGTCAGTCCCGCAGCGGCGCCTGCGGCCACGAGCTCTTCGGGGTCGGAGGCCCCATCGAGGAAACTGAACTGGGAGTGCACATGCAGCTCGGCCCACTCGACGGTCGAGGTGCGCAGGACGGGACCCTGGCCCAGTCCTGAATACCGGCCGACGCCGTCGGAGCCGCCGGGGCCCACCGACATCTGGTGACGGTCGGGTCGGGAGAAGGCGGGCGCGTCGGATCCGTCGGCGTGCTTGTCGACTGTGTGTTTGTCGGTGACCTGTTTGCCGCTGGCCTGCTTGCCTTCCAGTCGCTGGGCCAGCTCGGACCAGGGAGTGCGCGGATTCGAAAAGCCCATCAGCGGTACCGGCCGGTGAGGTACCACTGGCCGTTCTCCTTGCTCAGCAGCAGTGCCCGTCCCGATTCGGTGACGACCTGCAGACGGGTCCGGTAGGTGGCTCTCTCCGGATCCCACCAGCCGGATTCGACGGGCCAGGAACCCGAATAGTCGACGATCTCCTCGGTGGCTCCGGTGGGAAAGCGGATCGTGAACGGCGTGGACTCCAGGCCTGCGGGCCTGGCTCCCACCGATCGGCCTCCCACGGCGAGCACGTCGATGGGCAGACGTTCGACCGTCGTCGGTCGGGGTGCGTGCAGTGCCCCCGGCCAGGGGGCGCCAGGGCTGCGCACAGGTGCTGCTGCCTGCTGCCACGGCGTCCACAGATTCGTCTCGGCCGGATCCCATCCGCCCTGCAGGCCCGGGACCAGAACCGAATCAGGGCCGAACAGCCCCTGCAGCCGCTCCAGCGTGTGGGTGACCTGCCCGGTGTTCTCGTCGAACAGGCTCTTCGTCGCACCGATGGGCGTAGTCAGTTCTGCGGCCACGAGCCCCAGTGCGATGATGCCCTCCTCGGAGAAATCCTCCGGATCCGGACCAGGCTGGTCGGGGGCTGGTTGTTCCGGACCGGGCTGTTGCGGACCGGGCTGTTGCGGACCGGGCTGTTGCGGACCGGGCGCCTGACTGCCGCCTCGGGCAGACGATGACCGGCTCCTGGTGTGAGGTGGGCCGGGCCGAGCCGCTCCGGCCAGCCATCCCTCTGCCTGCCACCGCAGACGGTCGGCGATGGTGTTCTCGTTCATGTCCTCGATCCGCCATGTCCGATTCGAGGACTGGCCGGAGACGGCGAGGAGTTCGATCGTGATCTGGGTACACACGAGCCCTCGGCGGCGCACCTTGGTCAGCAGGTCAGCGGCGAGCTGACGGGTCAGGAATCCCAAAGTGTCGCTGCGGGTGGTCGGCGTGTCCAGACCCAGTTCGACATTGAGTCGCTCCTCCCGGACGTGATCATTCAGGGGCGTCCGCTCGACTCCTGTGGCCAGCTCGTGCGCGTGCTTGCCCAGTGCCCCGAATCGTGAGTTCACATCCCGCGCGTCGAGAGCGGCCAGATCGCCCAGGGCCCGCAGGCCCAGCTGGATGAAGGTGTCGATGAGTTCGGTCGCGCCGGCCCCGACGTATTCGAGGGTGCTGATCGGCTGAGCGGCCAGGAATTGCCCGGTCTCCCCCGGTTCGACCCGACGTGCCTGTCCCGCGGCGAGCACTGCCGCGAACACGGTGTCGGCAATGCCGGGGAAGAACTCCCACCCGGTGGCCGACACCAGCGCAGAGATCAGGGCTTCGACGGCACTGGGTTCATCGGCGTAACCATGCTTGAGCGAGTCGAGGGGAATGGCGAGCGTGCCGGGGGCCAGCAGAGTGAACCGTGCCACGAGTTCCTCGAGCGCTCCGACACCTGCAGAGAAGTGCTTGTTGTCCACATCCTCGTCCCAGGCCACCACCTGGGCTTCGGGGCAGCGGTAGCCGACCGCGCGTTTGTTGTTGCCCAGGGCGATTCCGGCTGCCCGGGCGGGTGCATTGGCCGCAACCACTTTGCCTGCGCTGAGGACCGCCACCGGGGTGCGAGGGGTGAGGTCGTGCTCGGTCGCGGCCGCCACTGCGGACCAGTCGGGAACGGTCAGGACGAGCGTGCGACGGTGATCGGTGCTCCCGCCGGCAAGGTCAGCTGACACTGCGGATCACCGGCCGTTCGAATCTGCCCCCAGCCGAGGTGGATGCTGGCGCCTCGGCTGGAGTCCCGTCTGGTCCGGGCAGCAGGAACCGGTGGGTCCCGGTCTGTGAGCTGGCCTGCACGAGGCAGGACCGGAGACGTCCGTGGCCGTGTTCCGTGCCCGACCACTGCGTGTCGGTGATGTTGATCTGCTCGGTGCTCCCGGGCATCTGCGTCAGACTGATGAAGCTGATCTTGCGTTCGCGCACCTTCGCCAGCAGCCGGGCGCGTTCGCCAGCACTGGGCAGAAATCCTGGATCGACGACGAGGACGTCGAAGGATTCGATGAGGATGGAGGCCACACGCAGCCAGTCTTCGGCCGGGGTGACGAGGTTGACGAAATGGTCGAGGTCAACACCCAGATCGGCGATGGATGACACGGCAGGTTCGCCGAGGCCGATGCCGGCGCACCATTTCTGTTCCTGGGTCGCGACGGCGATTGCGGCGAGGGCACAGCTTAAGGACTGGCCCCCGGTCAGTGTCACGATCTCGCCTCGGGGCAGACCGCCTCGGCGGAACATCGGTGCCAACACGGGGGCCACGGTCCGGGGAGCGAGTCCATCGAACAGAGCAGTGGCCGTGGAGATACCCATCTCCCGGCTGAGCTGTTCAACGAGTGGCACTGCAGACATGACATCCATTATCGAACTAGTGTTCTAAATAGGCAAGATTTACGCAGCCGCATTGTTCGCCCGGGCGTGTCGCCATTCCGCCTCGAACATCCACGCAATGCAATAGTCCAAGCTGAAGCCGTACCCTCCGCCGAGAGTGCTCGGATCCGCCTCCGCCACCGCCTTCTCGGCGACTTCCACCAGCCGTGCCGTGTCGAAGACTTGGCGCCCTCGCTTCCCCGCTTCCGGCGGAAGCAGCTGCGAACCATCGGGCAGGAAGAAGGCGAATGCCGCCTGCCCGCCCAGGGCTCCGGCGAAGGACGCTGACGTCCGTGAGATATCCAACTCATATTTGTGCACCGCCGTGTGATGACTACGGCAGAGCAGGACGAGGTTGTCCAGGTCTGTCGCACCTCCCTGCGACCAGAGGCGGATGTGGTGAGCATCGCACCTCCTGCGGGCGCAACAGCCGGGGAACTGACATCCCATGTCCCGTGCGCTCAGCGCCAGGCGCTGGCGCCTGCTCACCAGCCTCCTCGAGCGGCCGAGCATGAGCACGTCTCCGTCGGCGTCCTTGATCGCCCCGCTGATCAGGGCTTCGCAGGTCAGTCGTTCCGCCGTCGCCGAGGTGATGCCTCCGAAGCCGTCAACCCGACAGGTCAGGTCCTCCTTCAGTCCCGCAGGCGTCCCCGCGGGGACGCCTGCTTCGGCACGGGCACCGAATCGGGTCACCACATCGGCAGATGCGTGTACGAGCATGCGGGCCCGGTCGACGTCAACGGTTCCAGACGACTCGGATTGCGGAAACGCATGCACGATCTCCATCAGGCATTTAACCTGCGAGATCGGCTCATACGCCGGCTCACTCTCGTCGTTGCCGACATCGTCCGTGACGGCCTGCTGCTCGAGGACGCACCGTGCGGCGTCGAGCATCGAGGAGAATTCGGCGGCCTCATCTTCGTCCAGGTCGATCGTGATGCGGGTCCGTCCGGGTTCGGTGGTGCGCATACTCACGCTGTCACTCGGAAGGAAGCGGGGAATCTCGCCGGTCCCGTTCGCGGCGGACAGCTGGAGGTAGTTGCGAGCCACCACCCCGATCTGGTTTCCGGTGGAGACATCCGCCAAGCGCAATGCCTCCTCATCGGGGATCCGCCCCACCAGCCTGGTGACCTCGCGCACTTTGGAGAAGCTGACGCAGCCCTCCCCCAGGCTCTCTTTCACCTTCGGCATTTCGCGCAGCGCCATCATCACTCGGACGTATTCCCGTGCGGTGTGGGCGCTGACAGCGGCGATGTGCATGACCCACTGGGGCAGCGACGTCACGCCCACCCATTGGGCCCACAGACCCCGGCGTTCGACCTCGTCGATGAGCGCAATGACACGGGCGTGGCAGAAGGCTATGCACGAGATATTGCGTCGGATGTCGGCAACCAGCTCCTCGGAGCTGAGACCGCGCAGCTCCGTCTGCGCATCCGTCCCGGCGTCTGCGTCTGCATTCTGCCCTCCGTCAGCCCTCTCACCGGCGCCAGCGCCCTTGCTCGACTCGGCAGGTGAGGCCTCAGAGATCTGCGCCGGTGCGTTTCCGCCGCAGCCGAGGCCGAACGGATCGGGTTCCGAAGTATCCGCGACGACTGTCTGCGAGCCATAGTCACTGGGATCGACGCTCATTCCGTTCAGAATTTCAGAGTCCGCGAACGGATCAGGAACATCGTCGAACGGATTGGCGGCTGCGTTGTCCTTCATGGTTCTCACCTTTCCCCTTCGGCCTCTGCGGCCGTTCGGTCCGTGAGTCCCCATGACCTCGAACCGTGCTATCACCATATGCGACGCCACTGACACGAGAGCGGAATCACGTCATGTCACTCAGGTCTATTGCGCTGTCTGCTTCGATTCATTTTCGCTTTTCAGGGGAAATCGTTCTATATGGAATGAAGATCGCCGTCGGAGACTGGCTGTAGGACGTCCCCGCGGGGACGTCGGGTCCGGTGCGCAGCGTCCCCGCAGGGACCATCACCAGGGTGAAACGGTAGGCTGACGCCATGACGGATCGGGCTGATGACAACATCAACGATGACCGCGTCAACCGGCAGAAGTCGTCCCGGGAGACAGCTACCCGAGCCTCCTATGATGCGATCGCCGAGACCTACACGGACTGGATCGCCGCCGAGCTCACGGCGAAGCCACATGATCGCGCGGTCCTCGGTGCCTTCTCCGAACTCGTGCTTTCCACAGGACATTCCGAAACCCTTGAGATCGGGTGCGGGCCCGGACGGATCACGGCGTTCCTGGCAGCACTGGGGGTGTCCCCGACGGGCCTCGACCTCTCCCCTGCCATGATCGCCATAGCGCAGACCCACTATCCGACCATGGAGTTCACCACCGGCTCGATGGCATCGCTGCCCTACCCCGGCGACAGCTTCTCGGGGCTCGTCGCGTGGTATTCGATCATCCACGTTCCCGATGAGTCCCTGCATACCGTATTCGCCGAAGCAGCTCGAGTACTGCGACCGGGCGGATGGTTCCAATTGGCCTTCCAACTCGGTGACCGGGTCGACCATCAGTCCGAGGCTGCCGGACATGATGTCGACCTCGACTTCCACCGGCGCTCCATCGACGCGGTCCTCGTCTCACTTCATGCCCATGGCTTCACACCCGTGACTCGGCTCGAACGGGAGCCGGACAGAGCTGGCCCATTCCCCGAGGCGACACGGCAGGGGTATCTGCTCGTCCGCCTCGGCGCGAGTTCGCCGAATACCTGAACAAGACACCGAATACCTGAACAGGACGCCGAGACTAAGCACCTGCCGAACAGTGACAAAATAGATCTCCTATGAACATCGACATTGTCTTCCACACGCCGGAGATCCCCGGCAACACCGGCAACGCCATACGCCTGGCCGCGGTCACGGGTGCCCACCTCCACCTCGTCGAACCTTTGGGTTTCGACCTCTCTGACACCAAGCTGCGTCGTGCGGGACTGGATTATCACGATCTTGCCCACGTCACGGTCCACGCGTCTCTGACGGACCTGTGGAACCACCTCGGCGAGCGTCGGGTGATTGCGTTCACCACCCATACGAATGATTCCTTCGCCGAGGTGGACTACCGTGACGGTGATGTCCTCCTCTTCGGCCAGGAGTCGACGGGTCTGCCCGATTCCGTTGTCGATGACGACCATGTCGATCTGTCCGTGCGCATCCCGATGCTTCCCTCCAGGCGTTCGCTCAACCTGGCCAATTCCGCGTCGATCGCGATCTACGAGGCGTGGCGCCAGTTCGGATACGACGGGGCGTGAACGCGCGTAGACTTCTGCCGACAGCAATTCGCGAAAGGATCACCATGACCTCCAAAGTGCTCACGGTCGCCGGTTCCGACGTCTCCGGCGGAGCTGGACTCGAAGCCGACCTGAAGATGTTCGAAGAATACGGCGCATTCGGCACCGCCGCAGTGACCTGCATCGTCACGTTCGACCCGAACGAAGGCTTCAGCCACGTCCTTGAATTCATCGATCCCGAAGTCGTGACCCGGCAGCTCGAATCGACTCTGGCCGTGCACAAGTTCGACGCCATCAAGTCGGGCATGCTCGGGTCCGTCGAGAACGCACTCGTACTGGCCGAGAAGCTGAGTTCCAATGAGCTGCCGTATGTCTTCGACCCTGTCCTCGTGTGCAAGGGCGCGGGCACGATGGTCGACCTCAAGGATCTCTTCGTTGACAATCTCGTGCCCTTGGCTACCGTCATCACCCCGAATCTCGAGGAGGCCGCGACTCTGGCCGACCTCGACCCGATCGACTCGATCGAGGGCATGATCGAGGCGGCGAAGATCATCCACTCTCAGGGTGCGAAGAACGTCGTCGTCAAGGGCGGTGCGCGTCTGGCCGGTGACGATGCGATCGACATCATCTTCGACGGCCAGACCGTGACCACGCTGCGTTCGCGCAAGGTCAACGAGAAGCTCGTCAACGGTGCAGGCTGCTCATTCGCCTCATCGATCGCTGCCGGCGTCGCCACAGGCATGAGCATCCGGGAGGCAGTCGTCTCAGCGAAGGAGAAAGTTGCCCACGGCATCGCGAACTGCCTCGACAATGCCACTGGTGTGGCCTCGCTGCTCCACCCGGCGGCACGCACACAGCCGTCACCGGACGTTGTGGTCAGCGTGGACTGAACATCTGGTGCTGGGACGTCCCCGCGGGGACGTCTCGGTGAACACAGTGAACTGCCCCGCACACCGTCTCAGGTGTGCGGGGCAGTTCGCATGAGTCATGCGCGACGGCTGGAGCCGTCTGGTCGGTCGAAACCGACAGGGGATCAGCGCTTGCCGAAGCCCTTGTAGCGATCCTTGAACTTCTCGACGCGGCCTGCGGAGTCGAGGATGCGCTGCTTTCCGGTGTAGAACGGGTGCGATGCGCTCGAGATCTCAACGTCGATGACTGGGTAGGTGTTGCCGTCTTCCCATTCGATCGTCTTGTCGCTCGTCGCGGTCGAACGGGTGAGGATCTTGGTTCCCGATGACAGATCGTTGAACACGATCGGCGCGTATTCCGGGTGGATGTCCTTTTTCATATTCTTACCTTTGCTGAATCCGCTCAGGCGCCTGGTATGGGTCGACCCATCCGCCAGTGCCCGAATTCGTCTGCTGGACACGCCCCGCACCGTAGGAACCGGACACGAAGCGACAGTCCAGTCTATCTGATGGACCGGCCCAAAGCGATTCCCGCACCATCTCCTAAACTGTGGCCATGAAGACCAAGGAACGCATCTCCACGCAATTCGACCTCACTCCCGCAGCATCCGCTCCCGATCTCATGGCAAGTTCCACCGCCGAGGCGATGGCATCGATCACCGGCAACGTGGATGCCTTCGCCATCGACCCGCAGATCGCGGACACCTCGGCCCTGCTCGACGCCACCGGCCTCGGACCAGAGACCTCGGCCAATTGCGTCCTTGTGGCCGGTTCGCGCTCCGGTGAGGAGAGGATCGCCGCCTGCATGGTGCTCGCGAACACGCGTGCCGATGTGAACAAGCGCGTGAAGAAACTCCTCGACGTGCGCAAGGCCTCTTTCTTACCGATGGATCGGGCGGTCGACGAGTCGGGAATGGAGTACGGCGGCATCGGACCGATCGGTCTGCCGGCCAACTACCGGATCCTCATCGACTCCCGTGTCGCTGAAGCTGAGGAGATCATCATCGGCTCCGGCATCCGCGGGTCCAAGCTCATCCTCTCGGGTGCCACGCTGGCATCGCTTCCCACCGCCGAGGTGGTCGAGGGTCTCGCGAACGAGATCAGCTGACCGACCCGGCAGGATTCCAGTCCGATACCGCGGAGTCCGGCGGGGTTCTCTCAGCTGAGTCCCGCGCGTTCGAGGACGAAGTCGATGAGGGGCTCATAGAGATAGGGCACCACGTCATCGTCGAGGGGAACGGTGACCTCGATGGTTCCCTGCGCCTCGGCGACGAAGAGGGCAGGATCGTTGCAGTCGGCATAACCCAGCGTGCGCAGACCCCGGCTCGAGGCCGCACCGGCCCACCCGTGATCGGCCACGATCAGATCAGGGACCTGATCGCCTCGGCGGGTGATGCCATCAAGGAGTGCGTGCATGGGTTCGGCGAGGTGGGTGTGCGGGGTTCCGCCGTGCTGATGCCAGGTCCAGACTCGATTGATCTGTCGGCAGTCACCGCCGAGGCCGGGGACGGGAACGGCGTTGGCCTGGTGCGCGATCTGGGCGCCGTGGGTTTCGGCCGCGGCCGCGATCGCCATATGCACGGGCAGCAGACCAGCCGGGTGTCCGGTGGCGAAGAGGATCTCTCCCCCGGCGCGGGTGACATCGCCAATGGCAACAGCCAACTGTTCGAGTGCGTCGATGCAGCGTTCGGTCGAAATCGTATCGACACCTTCGATGAAGTCCGGCTCCGATCGCAGTCCGGCCCGGTCGACCATGAGGGCGAAGACGGAGTCAAAGTCCCAGTCACGGGTGAGTTCGACGCCGAAGTCGAACTGCTTCTCCTGTGCGAGAAACCGGTGGATGTGGGAGAGGTTGTTCTCTCTGGGAGTCCCCACCTCACCGGTGATGTGGCCAGCCTCGAGTGCTTGGGCGAGTGAAGTGCGGTCCACTGCGGTCCTCTCGTTTTCTGCTTCGAATCGGGTCAATGCGTCTCCGGAACGATCATACGAATAATAAGTGCGACCATCAGATCCTTTTCCGTCGGATCGCTCATGGCGACTAAGAGAGTTATCGCGGCGAGTGCATTGTGCGCGATTCTCATACTGCCATCGCTGTTCAACAGGGCGTTATTGCGGTCAAGAAAAGTGATGAACAGCGCTGCAGCGCTGCGCTTGTTGCCATCGGCAAGCGGGTGGTCCTTAACGACGAAGTAGAGCAGGTTCGCCGCCTTCTCCTCGACCCTCGGATACAGCTCTTGATCCCCAAAGTCTTGATAGATCGCCCCCTATTACAGCGTCCAACGCGTCGCCGCGCTCCTTGCCCAGCAGACGATCGTCGGGAAATTCCTGTGCCAAGCGATCGATGATGCTGCGAGCTTCGTCGAGTGTCAGTATCCAAGCGGGTACCGCCGCAGGCAGCGATTCGATGTTTCCTTCGTCGAAATCGCGAAGAAGTGCCAGACTCGGCATGTAATCCGAGAGCACATCCGCGACGCCCGCGAGCAACTCATCGCTCGAGCGTGCGAGCACAGTCACGATCTTGCCGATTTCGGAGAGTCGCTGCTCATTGAGTGCCGCCCCCTCCACCGCATATCGGCGCAGAACGTCGTTTGCCCAACGTCGGAAGCGCACACCCTCGGTGGATTTCACCCGATAACCGACGGACAGGACCATGTCGAGATCGAAGTGTTCAACCTGGTAGGTCTTGCCGTCCGAAGCAGTTGTCGCAAATTTTGCGACAACTGCTGTGTCCGCAAGTTCTTCGCGCTGAGCATTCGCGACGTGCTTGCCGATGGTCTTGATATCTCTGCCGTACAAGGTCGCAAGTTGATGCCGAGTCAGCCAAACCGCCCCGGCCGCAGTGCGGACATCCAACTGGATTCCGCCATCGCCTGATTGGAAGATCTCAATCGAGTCGTTCATAGTCACACCGTAGCCCGAGCCACCGACACGATCTCAGTCGATCTGCAGCGCGAAGCACGCCACTGCAGAAGC
>NZ_JAKDJU010000195.1 GCF_030453725.1 Brevibacterium picturae | reverse complement strand
GCTGTTTCGTTGGTCCCCCCAGTGGGACTCGAACCCACACTTGATCGATTTTAAGTCGACTGCCTCTGCCGATTGGGCTATAGGGGGTGATGCGGACGCTGCCTGCGCCGCATCGGCACTGCAATCACAGTGCCAGCACTCACTTTATAGCGTAATGGGGTCCGTCGCGATCCGAGACACGGTCACGAGGTCTGCGCCGCGATCTGAGACGCAACGACGAATAGTATGTGAGACGGCTAGTCTCAAACGCATGACAGAGAATCCGCCCAGCAGACAGGCCTGGGTGATCCTCGTCGTCGGAGTGCTGTCCCAGATGGCGGCGACTGTCGCCATCACCGGGCCGGCTTTTCTCATCCCGTATATGCACACGGTCCTCGGCTACACGCTGACTCAGGCCGGCACCGTGGCCGCAGCCCCGAGTTTCGGCCTCATCCTCACCCTCATCGCCTGGGGGGCCTTTGCCGACAGGTTCGGCGAACGACTGGCCATGACACTGGGAATCGCCTTGACGGCTCTGGCCTCGGGTCTGGCCGTGGCTGTGGTCGGCTCACCAGTGTGGATGGTCATCATCATTGCGGCCTCCGGCGCTGCAGCCGCATCCGTGAACTCGGCCAGCGGGCGCGTGGTCATGGGCTGGTTTCCCCGCCACCGCCGCGGTCTGGCCATGGGAATCAGACAGATGTCGCAGCCCCTGGGCACGAGCGTGGCGGCCCTGGCCGTCCCACCGATCGCCGCGTCCGACGGCTTTGTCGGATACCTGTGGTTCGTCGTCATCGTCACCGGTGTCATGGCCGTCATCTGCCTCGGGCTCGTTCGGGACCCTCCCCGCGCCGAGGCGGCTTCCAGTCCCGTAGGCACGTCCACGGACGATTCTCGGCCGGGCCCCACCTCGGCGGCGGGAGAGGTGGAGACGCCGCCTTCGACGAGCAACCCCTACCGGACGGACTCGTTCCTGTGGCGGATCCACGCAGTCTCCGCGCTGCTGGTGATCCCACAGTTCGCCTTCTCCACCTACGGCCTCATCTGGCTCATCGCGAACCAGCACATCAGCGCGGGCATCGCCGGCGGCATCGTCGCCGCCTCACAGATCGTGGGAGCGATCGGGCGCATGATCGTCGGCGGCCTCTCCGATCGACTCGGCTCCAGGGTCGGGTTGATGCGGATCGTGGCGATTGCGGCCATGGTCCTCGTTGCCGCGATCGCGCTGATCTCGCTCACCCCGCTGCCCATCGTGGCGACCGTGTTGTTCATCCTGGCGGCAACGGTCTCGGTAGCCGACAATGGGCTGGCCTTCGCCTCGGTCGCCGAGGCTGCAGGACCCCAATGGTCGGGCAAGGCCATGGGCACGCAGAACACCGGACAGTTCGTCATGTCCGCGATCCTCGGGCCGGGATTCGGCGCCCTGGTCACCGTGTTCGGCTACCCTCTGTCCTTTGCCTTCGTCGCGATCGCACCTCTGCTCAGTCTGGGAATCATTCCGAAACGGGACATCGATCGGATAACCTGATGTTCACCTCTGCTCGGTACTGTGCCTGAGGGCTGGTGACGACCGCGAAGTGAGGGGCCAGGCCGCTGAAGAAGACTGATGCCGTCGATGCTAAGGAGCGCTCGTGAATAACCTGCTCAATGAGAATCTGCGCGAATACATCGACAAGCTTCGCATCGAAGGCTACGCGGTCGAAGACTCCCATACCACCGATCCGCATCTCATCGACCCGTTGGGCCGTGCGGTCGAGACCTGGCGTGAGGGGTACCCGTACCCGGAGCTCATGGACCGGGAACAATACGAACTGGAGAAGTACCAGCTGCAGGTGGAGCTGCTGAAATTCCAGTACTGGGGGCAGGACACCAACGCCAGGCATGTCATCGTCTTCGAAGGCCGTGACGCTGCCGGCAAGGGCGGGACGATCAAACGCTTCACGGAACATCTCAACCCGCGTGCGGCGCGTGTCGTGGCACTGAACAAACCCTCGGACAAGGAAGCAGGGCAGTGGTATTTTCAGCGCTACATCAGCCACCTGCCCACCAGCGGTGAGTTCGTCATGTTCGACCGCTCCTGGTACAACAGGGCCAACGTCGAACGCGTCATGGACTTCTGCACCGACTACGAGTACGAGACGTTCATGGAGCAGGCTCCGGTGTTCGAGAAGATGCTCATCGACTCGGACATCCACGTCACCAAATTCTGGTTCTCCGTGACCCAGCGCGAGCAGCGGACTCGCTTCGCGATCCGGCAGATCGACCCGGTGCGGCAGTGGAAGCTCTCTCCCATGGACCTCGAATCCCTGGATCGTTGGGACGACTACACCGCGGCGAAAGAAGAGATGTTTCGACGCACGGACACCGATCACGCTCCGTGGATCACGATCAAAAGCAATGACAAGAAGCGAGCACGACTCAACGCCATGCGCTACTTCCTCAACCAGTTCGACTACGAGGACAAGGACACTTCGGTCGTCTACGAACCTGATCCGATCATCGTCCGGCGCGGACGCGACGCCGTCGACGACTGAGGATCAGCGCCAGGGCGCCTGCACATCCCGATCTCCCCGGTCTGCGCCGAGGTTGCTCAGTCCGGGGGTTCTGATGCGGTGTCCTCATCTTCCTTCGTATCTCCACCGCGGACGTCGCGTTCCTCGTCGGGCAGGGAATCTTCGGCCTCGGCCTGGGCGTCCTTCGGATCCTTCTCTATCGGCACGTCGTGCTCTGCGGCAATGCGCTCGAGCTGTTCCTCGGGAGTCTCCACGCTGCCCTCCGCATTTCTCTGCTCATCGCTCATGGTCTTCTGCTCCTCTCTGCACTCGAGCTGCGTTCGAGGCAATCAAGCCGATCGATGGTCGGCAGAGTGCCCGCGAACCCGGACATCACGATCCGTGCTCTCGACGCTAGTCACACCGCTATGAGGGATCAAGACGCTGACCTGCGATCGGTGGGAATTTGCATCTGGCGCGGAGCCGACACCCATGTCGCGCCGCAGGAAAGAGCTGCGGCCGGGTAGAAGGGGAAAGACCACCCGGCCGGAATCGTGGAGCGGGCCTGGAGCCCGCTGTGTTCGAACGGGCGCGAAGCCCGCAGCGCTCAGGCTTCTCGCCGAGCCTTCTTCAGCGCGCGACGCTTCTTGTGGCCGGCAAAGCTGAGCCAGAAGAGGATGATGGCGAGGAGGACGAAGAGGCCGCCTCCGGCGATGCCCGCGTCGACCCAGAACTGGGGTGGGAAGAGTCGGATGAGGGAATCGTCGGCGTAGAACTCCCATGTCCCGTCGGAGAAGAAGATCTGATGGAATCCGCGGAAGAATGTGTCCCAGCCGAGGAACGCCAGCACTGCCGCAGCGGCCATGATGACGATGCTGATGATGGCGCCGAGGCGCAGTCCGACGTGGATGCCCATTCCGTGCCTGCGCGACATGTAGAGCCCGAAGAGGACCGCGCCGATGAGGCCGATCACTGCGATCAGGTACAGCAGCGAGATGAGGGCCTTGACGTCGGCCATGTGGTTGAGCTCTTCGGAGATGAAGATGGGTTCGCCGTTGGGCATGATGACGTCGGCGAGGTAGCGCCGGGAGTCGAGGTTCGACAGGTAGTCGATGACGTAGGTGCCGTAGTGCTCGCGGTCGGCGCTGCCGAAGCCGAACTGGTCGGAAGGGAACCCGGGCCGGAAGTACTCGAACTTGAGGAACAGTCCCGAGGCCACGAATCGAACGGCCAGGGCCAGCAGAATGAACGGTGTGGCCAGGGTGATCCAGATGGTGCCGATGACATCGAGGACGCTGCGGCGCCGCTCGGGCACCTCGGGGTCGTGGGTTTCGGTTGACGTTGCAGCCTGGGTCACGGCGGCCCAGTCTGCTTCACTCATCACGGCTGTGCGGGAGTTGGCAGGAACCTCGCGGGTCCGGGTGGTCTCGGCAGGGTTCGACGAATGGGCAGGTGCCACGTGCACGGGCCCGGTTGAGGGCTTGGGCTCGTCCTTGGCGATGGGATCCCTAATCGGGTCGAACGCCTCGGTGTCGGTGGACGGATCGTTCGCTGCCTCCAGGGGAGGCTCCGTCTGCTTTTCGGCAGCGCTACTGGACCCTGAACTCATCCGCCTGCTCAGGAGGTCTTCGGTCTCGTTCTTCTCGTCTCCAGCCACGTTCCCATTGTCATGGACCTGGGACGGCAAGCGGGCTCCGACACGCCACTGAGCCCCAGATCACCGAGGTGGCGTACTGCTCGGCTCGACAGGTCAGCCCAGCAGGGCTGCGATGACGACGAGGGTCGGAACCGCCAGCACGGTCGTGATGAAGACCGCATCACGCATGAGCGCTTCGGATCGTCGGTACTGCATCGAGTAGATGTAGACGTTCTGTGCCGTCGGCAGAGCCGAGGTGACGACGATGGCGAACAGCGCGATGCCGGAATATCCCAGCAGCGGACCGCCGATGGCCCACGCCAGCACCGGCTGGATGACGAGTTTGGCGATCGTGATGTAGGTCAGCTGCTTTCGAGTTCCGGGAGCCGGCAGCGCCCAACCGTCCTTGAGTGAGATGCCGAAGGCCAGGAGGGCTCCAGGGACTGCGGTGGCACCGATCATGTCGATGGGTTCGAAGATGAAGCGCGGGAGTTCGAAGCCGGTCGCCGAGGCGGCCACACCCGCGGCCGCGCCCAGAACGATGGGGTTCCTGATGATTTGGAACAGGCCCGAATACCAATGCTGGTCTGGCTTCTTCTTGCCCGCAGCGTCGAGGACGGCCATGCCGATGGGGGCGAGGATGAGCAGCTGGAACAGCAGTACGGGAGCGACATATCCGATGTCGTGGAGCACATAGGCCGCGATCGGGATGCCCAGGTTGCCGATGTTGACATAGCTGACAGCCCATGCGGAGAACATCGCCTCGCCGGTGCTGCGTTTGCGGATGTATCGGGTGAGGACGAACAGCAGGATGCCCACGATGAGTGCGGAGCCTCCTGTGGCCAGAAGCGCTGTGTTGAAGATCAGACCCAGGTCGGTGTCGGCAACCGTGACGTAGAGCAGGGTGGGGGTGCCGGCATAGAAGACGAGCTTCGCGATGACCTGCTGCCCATTGGGTCCCAGAACCTCGGATCGTCCCAGCACGAATCCGACCAGGATGACTCCTGCGATGACGGCGAAGCCTTCGAAAACAGCCAGCATGGGCTACCGGTGGTCCTCGCTTTCCGG
>NZ_JAKDJU010000037.1 GCF_030453725.1 Brevibacterium picturae | reverse complement strand
AATCAGTGGGTTCCGGGTTCAAGTCCCGGGGGGTGCACAGAGTTGAGAAACCGCCGTTCGGATGATCCGAACGGCGGTTTCTTGTTTGCCTCCTATGGCACGCAGCTGCCCGGGTGCGGGCCGCTAGCGCTGGCGTCGAGCCGGTGCCTTGGCCGCAGGTCGGACCGGTGCCCTGCCTGCTGCTCGGGCCCTGCCATTCATTCGGGTTCTATATGGCTTGAGCGCATTCTCCGAAACGCCGCAGCCGTCCGCGCACTCAAGCATGGGGTTCAAGTTGGCTCCGTCACCGGGTTCCGCAACAGCTGCGGTGTCGATGAGACGGCCGTAGCAGTCGGGACAGAGATATGGTGCATACTTCATTGCGCACTCCTTGCAGATCGACCACTGTCTGATCTGCCGTTAGACATGCAGGCTCTGGGCCGACATGGGCGTATGCAATTTGCACAAACACGTCGCCCTCAGTCTAGCAGTCGGGTCTCAACGGGCCCTGTGCTGCGATTTCCACCCTCGCCCCGGCCGAGGCGCTTCAGTCCTTGCCCGCGCGGGCGTAGGCGCCGAGGACTTGACGCTCGGAATCCCCGAGGTAAGCGCCCAGCTTCGCCGCCGCCGCCCTGGGGCTCTCGTTGAGGTAGGTATCGAGGACTTCTTGGTTGCGCTCGACGAAAGGCGCATGGAGGAAGTCGAGGACTTCGACCTTGAGGAAGGCCAGCCGGAGCTCGGCGAGAACGTTTCCGAACGACCGCATCAGACGGGAGCTGTCGGAGAGTGAGACCAGCGCGTTATGGAAGGCCATATTCACCGTTCCCACCTGCAGCCAGTCATCGGCGGCAGCGGCACTGTGTGCGGTCTCGACTGCTCTGCGCATCTGCTCGGCGCCCGGGTGGTTCTTCGGCGCGTTCTCCAACACCGAGCATTCGATATGGCGACGCACCCGGTAGATGTCGATGACGTCGGAGGTGTTCGGTGATGCCACCGACACCCCACGGTGCGGGATGTGATTGACCAGCCCCTGCTCCCCCAGCACGCGGAAGGCCTCACGCAGCGTGTTGCGGGAGACGTCGAATTCCTTCGCCAGTGCAGCTTCGGACAGGCGGGCACCGGGACGCAGCTCGCCGGCGATGAGACGGTCGGTGAGCAGATTGACCAGGGACGATTCGTGATTCACGGTTCCATCCTAGTGATCGGCGCAACAAACGTCTCATTTTCACGTGAACAATTCCTGGATGAAGATGTGATGCAAGTCTATTCTTGTTGAACAATCCGTGCTAGATTGTCTACCAATTCATGACAGTGATGCGGGCCACCACAGCGGCTGGCTCGTCCATCGCAACGGAAACGCAGACCAGCCACAAGGCAACGCCCTGGCACCAGGCAACTTGGAGATCCCATGTCACAGCCGCAAGACCACGACACGAAACAACCGAGGAAGGTCAGTCGCAGCGCGATCCTGGGCGCCATCTTCCTCATGGCCACCTCGGCGATCGGTCCCGGGTTCATCACCCAGACGGCGACGTTCACCGCTCAGATGGGCGCAGCCTTCGCCTTCGCCATCTTCATGTCGATCCTCATCGACATCGCCATTCAGCTCAACGTCTGGCGCATGATCACGTCCTCGGGCAAACGAGCCGCACAGCTCGCCTCCAGCGCGATTCCGGGCACGGGCATCCTTCTGTCGATCCTCATCGTCATCGGCGGTCTGGCCTTCAACATCGGCAACATCGCCGGCGGCGGCCTCGGCCTCAACGCGCTCCTCGGCATCGATCCGAAGCTCGGCGGTCTGCTCACTGCAGTCCTGGCCATCGGCATCTTCCTGTTCAAACGCGCGGGCAAGGTCGTCGACATCGTCGTCATGGTCCTCGGTGTCGGAATGATCATCCTCACCGTCATCGTCGCGATCGTGTCCGACCCGCCTGTCGGTGAGGCGATCAAGCAGAGCTTCCTGCCCGACACGATCAACTTCGCCACCGTGACCACCATCGTCGGGGGAAGTGTCGGCGGCTACATCACCTACTCCGGTGCCCACCGCTACCTCGACTCGGGCCAGACCGGACCGGAGCATGCCCCCTATGTCATGCGTTCGGCCCTCTCCGGCATCCTCGTCACCGGCGTTATGCGCTATATCCTGTTCCTGGCCATCCTCGGCGTCGTTGCATCGGGTGTGGCCCTCGATCTCGGGGGTCAGGCCTCCAACCCTGCCGGGCAGGCCTTCGCCGCAGTCCTCGGCGACGCCGGCATGCGCGTCTTCGGTGCCATCTTCTGGGCCGCGGCACTGTCCTCGGTGATCGGGGCCGCCTACACCTCGGCGACGTTCCTGTCCGCATTCTCCACACGCCTTGCCAAGGGCTGGCCGCTGCAGCTGGCCACGGTCGCCTTCATCACCGTGTCGCTGATCGTCTACCTGAGCGTCGGAACCGCGCCGGCGACCCTGCTCGTCTTCGTCGGCGGATTCAACGGCCTCATCCTGCCGATCGGCCTGACGATCTTCATGTACATCGGCTGGTTCAAACCACAGCTGCTGCGAGTCGCCACCTACCCCAAGTGGTTGCTCATCATCGGCACCGCGGCAACACTGGTGATGTGGTACACGGCCGTTGAATCGGTCGGCCCCATCTTCGCAATGATCGGAATCGGAGGGTGACAATGAACGCCAATGACACCATGACCATCGACCTCAACTCGGACCTCGGGGAGAACGTCCCCGATCGCGTCGTCAGCGACGACACGGCCATGCTGGGCCTGGTGACCAGCGCCAACGTCTCGTGCGGGTTCCATGCCGGCAACCCCGAGGGCATCCGCTCCACGGCGGCTGCGGCGACGAAGGGCGGAGTCGTCATCGGCGCCCACCCCGGCTACGACGACTACGAGGGCTTCGGCCGCCGCCCACTCGACGTTCCCGCCGCTGCCCTGCAGGCCCAGGTCGAATACCAGATCGGTGCCCTGCTGGGCCTGACCACCGCTGTCGGCGGCTCGGTCGCCTACGTCAAACCCCACGGAGGCCTCTACAACGCGATCGTCCACGACGAGGCACAGGCCAAGGTCGTCGTCGATGCGGTCAAGGCCGTCGATGACAGCCTCGTCTTCCTCGGTCTGGCCGGCAGCGTGGCCAATCGTGTCGCCGCCGAGGCGGGACTGACAGTCGCCGCTGAGGCCTTCGCCGATCGCTCCTACAACCCCGACGGCTCCCTGGTCTCCCGCACCGAGCCCAACGCTGTCCTCCACGACCCCGAGGCCGTGGCCGCCCGCGTCCTGCGCCTGGTCCAGACCGGACAGGTCGAGGCCATCGACGGCAGCCTCGTCGACGTCGACGCCCAGTCGATCTGCTTTCACGGCGACAGCCAGGGTTCGATCGACATGGCCCGCGCCGCACGAGAGCTCCTCGAATCCTCGGGTGTGACGATCGCTTCGTTCGCCGGTGCCGGTCGATGAACGAGGTCCGCACTGCGGCTGGAGTGCAGGCCTCTGTTGGAGCGCAGGCCCGCGAGCGCATCCGGGCCGGGTCCACGGAACCGACCTCTGGCCTGGCTCCTGGTCTGGTTCAGGCCAACCTCATCGCCGTCCCGGCCGAGTGGGCCTTCGATATGCTGCTCTTCGCCCAACGCAACCCGAAGCCGTGTCCGGTCATCGATGTTCTCGAACCCGGGCAGGTCGAATCCGCGTTGGCGCCGGGCAGCGACCTGCGTTCCGACATTCCCGGCTACAGACTCTGGGAGAACGGGTCACTCGTCGGCGAGGTCGATGATGCGACCGATGTCTGGGCCGAGCATCCTGACCTCGTGTCATTCCTCATCGGATGCAGCTTCACGTTCGAATCCGGACTGCTCGAGGCCGGCATTCCGATCCGCCACCAGGAAGCCGGTCGCAACGTACCGATGTACTCCACATCGATCGCCTGCCGACCCGCCGGTCGGGTCCACGGCAACATGGTCGTGTCCATGCGCCCCATCCCTGCCCATCAGGTCGCCGAGGCGGTGCGCATCACCGACCGTTTTCCCGCCGTCCACGGTGGTCCCGTCCACATCGGAGAACCCGAGCAGATCGGCATCACCGACCTTGACTCCCCCGACTTCGGCGATGCCCCCGCGATCGAGGACGGCGACATTCCCGTGTTCTGGGCCTGCGGAGTGACTCCTCAGATCGCCATCCAAGCCTCGGCCCCACCGTTCGCGATCACGCACTCACCGGGCCGGATGTTCATCACCGACGCGCCGGAAGGCAACTACCGCCAATGATCGACAACCTCGACTTCCACACCGCCTCCCGCCGCCATCTCCTCGTCGAATGTCCCGATCTTGTCGCCACGATGCACCTGCACCAAGCGCTGGAGGCGGCCGAACTCGACGGCATCGAGGAGCTGATCCCGGCCGCACGGACGGTGCTCATCCGCTTCGACCCGGCCCGCACCTCGGCGCCGGTGCTCGAAGATCGGATCCGCAGGCTCGAGCACACTGGGGCGGACTCGACCGAATCCCGTGAGGTCACGATCGACGTCGTCTACGACGGGGAGGACCTCGCCGAGGTGGCTGAACTTCTGTCGCTGTCGACCGCCGAGGTGGTCGCTCGGCATCAGCGTGCGACCTGGCAGGTCGCATTCTCCGGGTTCGCCCCCGGGTTCGGATATCTGGCCGGTGACGATCCGATCTTCAATGTCCCCCGCCGCTCCTCACCACGCACCCGTGTGCCCGTCGGAGCTGTCGCCTTGGCGGGGGAATTCACCGGGGTCTATCCTCGGGCCTCCCCCGGCGGCTGGCAGCTCATCGGCCGCACCGACGCCACACTCTGGGACCTCGATCGTCAACCACCGGCACTGTTCGTCCCCGGAACGACGGTGAAGTTCCGCGAGGCGAAGCGGGAATCGGTCACAGTCGCTGAGACGAGCGCGGAATCCTCGTCGTCGCAGAAGGGTGCGCCTGCGCAGCCGGAGCCATCGCCACAGCCGGTTTCATCGTCACAGCCGGGCAAAGTCGCATCGGCGCATGCCTTCACGGTCATTCGTCCCGGACTTCAGCTGCTCATCCAGGACCTCGGACGGCCCGGCTTCGCCGCCATGGGCGTCTCAAGCGCCGGAGCCGCCGACCGTTCGGCGCTGCGGGCCGCCAACCGCCTAGTCGGCAATGCCGAGACCACGGCCGGGCTGGAGAGCGTCGGGGGTGGAGCAAAACTGGCCATCGCCGGTGACGGTGTCGCCGCTGTGACCGGGGCGCACTCCACGATCACCGTCACCTCTGCCGGTGGAACCGTGTACCGGCACCACCTCGGCGAGGCCTTCTCACTCGAAGATGGGGACGAACTCGAACTCGGTGCCGCCGAACGCGGAACCAGGGTCTATGTCGCTATACGGGGTGGGATCGAGACGGAGACCGCGCTGGGCAGCGCCTCGGCCGATACGCTGGCTCATCTCGGTCCGGCCCACCTGGAACCGGACACCACGGTTACTCTCGGTCGGCCGGAGTCGGCTCCTCAGCTCGTCGATCCGGTCCGCGGCTCAGGCCACGAGCGGCACCTGCCCACGCCGGGAGAGACCATCGAGATGTCGGTGACCTTGGGACCGCGTGATGACTGGTTCACCTCGGCGGGGATCGAAACCCTGCTGGGCCAGGAATGGACGGTCACGCACGAATCCGATCGCGTCGGACTCAGACTCGACGGTGAGGTTCCACTCGAACGCTCCCGCACCGGAGAACTGCCCAGCGAGGGCGCTGTCACCGGGGCGCTGCAGGTCCCACCCAACGGACAGCCGGTGCTCTTCGGCCCCGACCATCCGCTGACCGGCGGCTATCCGATCATCGCCAGCGTCGATGACACGGATCTGGCGGCACAGCTTGCGCCCGGGGTCATCATCCGCTTCGTCACCGACGACTCGCCGGTCACTGTCGACGGTGCCACCACCACAGACCACATTCACCATTCACCGGAGAACGGACACTGAATCATGCCGAAGATCCTCATCGCCAACCGCGGCGAAATCGCCGTCCGCGTCATCCGCGCCTGCTCCCACTACGGCCACACCTCGGTCGCCGTCTACGCCGACCAGGACCTCGAAGCCATGCACACCCAGCTGGCCGATGAGGCCTACTCCCTGCCGGGATCCAGCGCGGCCGAGACCTACCTCAACATCGACGCGATCATCGCCGCGGCCACAAAGTCGGGGGCCGATGCCATTCATCCCGGGTACGGGTTCCTGTCCGAGAACGCCGACTTCGCTGCCGCGGTCGAGGACGCCGGACTCATCTGGATCGGGCCCACTGCGGACACGATCACGGCACTCGGTGACAAGGTCACCGCCCGCCAACTGGCGCAGAAGGTCGGCGCCCCGCTGGCCCCGGGCATCGACCGACCGCTGAAGGATGCCGCCGAGGTCGAGGACTTCGCCGCCGATCACGGTCTGCCGATCATCATCAAGGCCGCCCACGGTGGCGGTGGGCGCGGAATGAAGATCGTCCATGACCTCGCCGAGGTCGCCGACGCCTTCGAATCGGCCACCCGCGAGGCCATGGAGGCCTTCGGACGCTCCGAGTGCTTCGTCGAGAAGTTCCTCGAGCGCCCCCGCCATGTCGAGGTCCAGGTCGTCGGCGACGGTCAGGGGCAGGTCGTTGCCGTCGGCGATCGTGACTGTTCGGCCCAGCGCCGCAATCAGAAGCTCATCGAGGAGGCACCGGCTCCCGGGCTCAGCGCCGATCAGCATGAGCGCCTCCACCGTTCGGCCGAAGCCATCTGCGCCGAGGTGAACTACAGGGGCGCGGGCACCGTCGAGTTCCTCCTCGCCGCAGACGATACGATGACCTTCCTCGAGGTCAACACTCGCCTGCAGGTCGAGCACCCGGTCACCGAGGCGGTGTCCGGGGTTGATCTCGTCGCCGAACAGTTCCGCATCGCCTTCGGCAAAGGACTGTCCCTGTCCTCGACGCCCGAGCCGCACGGGCGCGCCATCGAGCTGCGGATCAACGCCGAAGATCCCGGCCGAGGGTTCCTGCCCACGCCGGGCCGCATCGATTCTCTGTCTGCTCCGGGTGGGCCCGGGGTGCGTTGGGATGCCGGGGTTCGCGCCGGTGACACGGTACAGCCGGCCTTCGACTCTCTGTTCGCGAAGCTCATCGTCCACGGCCCCGACCGTGATTCTGCGATCGCGCGCACGGTCACTGCCGCCAAGGAACTGCACGTTGAGGGACCAGCCACGGTGCTCCCCTGTTCCCTTGAGATCCTCACCGACCCGGCGTTCACCGCCGAGCAGCTCGGCATCCACACACAGTGGATCGAAACGGAGCTCCTCCCCCGGCTGACGACGCAGCCTCGGCCGGCACCGATTCCCGAGTCCTCGCTGCAGCGCATGGACATCGAGATCGACGGCAGACTCACTCGGCTCGGACTGCCGGCTGCGCTGTTGGCTGGATTGGGCACCGCCGGTGGCGGTGGCAACGGCGGCGCTGGCAACGGTTCTGCCAGTGGTATCGGTTCGGACGGATCTGAGGCTGGCGCCGCAAGTGCGGGGGCCGTGAGTGCTCCGGTGCCCGGTAACCTCGTCGACTATCTTGTCGCCGACGGCGCCGAGGTGGCCGAGGGTGACGATGTCGCTGTGCTGTCGGCGATGAAGATGGAAACGCGCGTCCAAGCACCCGTGTCCGGGACGCTGACGCAGGTGGCAGGCGTCGGAGCCATGGTGGGTGTCGGCGAGGTCATCGCTCGCGTCGAGTGAGCCTCGGACGTCAGGGTTGGCACCTGCGTCAGCGGTTCGGACTAGAGTGGTTGGTGAACTGAGAACTTCCGATGAGTTCCGCACGAGAAGAGGAGACACTATGCCACGTCTGTCAGTCGGCGACGCAGCCCCGGATTTCACCCTGACCAACCAGGATGGGAAGTCCGTGACCCTCAGCGAGTTCAAGGGACAGCGGGTCGTCGTCTACTTCTACCCAGCTGCCATGACTCCCGGCTGCACGACCGAGGCCTGCGACTTCCGCGATTCGCTCTCGGCACTCTCCGCTGCCGGTCTCGTTGTGTTGGGCATCTCCCCTGACAAGCCGGAGAAGCTCAAGAAGTTCGCGGAGAAGGAGGGGCTGAACTTCGACCTCCTCTCAGACCCCGACAAATCCATGATGGAAGCCTGGGGCGCCTTCGGCGAGAAGAAGAACTACGGCAAGGTCGTCCAGGGTGTCATCCGCTCGACGCTCGTCATCGATGCCGACGGTGCCGTGGAACTGGCGCAGTACAACGTCAAAGCCACCGGCCACGTGGCACGTGTGCGCAAGGCGCTGGGCATCGACGCAGCCTGACCTCCTGCATTATCTGATCGTTTCAGCATCGCGCCTTCGTCCTGCTAATCTTGAGGACGTCGCGCGCGAGTGGCGGAATTGGTAGACGCGCTGGATTTAGGTTCCAGTGTCTGCGGACGTGGGGGTTCAAGTCCCCCCTCGCGTACAAAATGGACAACGGCCTCTGGTTAGGGAAGTATCCTCCCGACCAGGGGCTTTTTCACATACTCTTGCAGTACATGTCGCCTTGCGGCGATCACATGTCATCCCGCAGAACTATGAGGAAAGGTACGGACAGTCATGGCAGATTCGTCGACCACTTCCGTCCGCCCAGTGTCTCCTGCAGATGAGACTCGCTGGCGTGAGCTCTTCCGCGGCTACCGCGAGTTCTACCATCTCCCGGAATCCGAAGAAATCGTTTCGAGAGTCTGGGGCTGGCTCATGGATGCCGGCCATGAATGCGATGGGCTGGTCGGCGAGGCGAATGGTCGTATCGTCGCAATCGCGGACTTCCGGAGGTTCTCGCGTCCGTCGACCGGCTCGGTCGGTCTCTGGCTCGACGACCTCTTCACCGATCCTCAGGCTCGCGGCGCAGGTTCCGGCAGAGCGCTGATCGCCCGTCTGCAAGAGATCGCCGCGGACGAGGGACGTTCGGTCGTCCGGTGGATCACTGCGGACGACAATGCTCAAGCGCAGGTGCTCTACGACCGGATCGCGACGAAAACCAACTGGCTCACCTACGACGCGAAGCCGAAGGAAGCATAAGGACGCAGTTTGTCTCGATCAGCCCGCCTCACCAATTCTGCAATCTCGTCGTAGTTTCCCAAGCGTTTGTGCGCAGACCTCAACTCATGCGAGTTCGCAGTTCTTCGGCGCCTGCGCCCTCGAGCAGCGAAGCGAAAACCGGACGTCCCGCCATCGCCATCACCAGATCCAGGAGCCGGCCTCTGACCGCCGGCCCGCTTCCGACCCTGAAGTCAGCATCGTCTGCGACGAGAGTCAGACCCGTGACCAACGTGCTGCTGTTGACGGCGAAGTCCTTCGCGGCGTAGAAGCGCGCGACCTCAAGGACTGCGCCGGAGGCAGGAGTCAGAGTCAGCCCGAGTGGCCGGGCGATGTCCTGAGAGTGGACGATGACCTCGCCGAGGAACGCAGGATAGTCCTTCGTCGGTACGATCGTGGCCGTGATGCAGTTGCGGAAGACCTCCAGAGTCTCTTCCGGCGACCTCCCTCGGAACCTGTCGAGGAGTCGGGCATTGTGGCGGTCAGCGTTGAATCCAGCGGCGACGATGCTGCGAATCCACGCCCACCTGCCCGTGTTCGCCGCCGCGCTGAGATGGGCAACGACTTCTTCGACTGACCAGGCCGAACACAGCGTGTCAGCGCTCCACTGGTCAGAACCGCGCGTCTCCAGCAGTTCGACCAAGTGGGCACGTTCGGCATGGATGAGACTCCACCAGTCGACAGCTTCAGACACTTCGTCCTTCCGTTCGGCTCCCTGCGTCCACAGGTCACCTTGGGAACACGAGCCGGAACCGCTCGCACACTACGAGCATATCCGAGGCGGAACCCTCTGAGGTCTGACTGCAGTCTCGCCAGAACCTCTCGTGGATCTCCCGCCAGGCCGCCAGTGTCCGTTCGCCTTCGCCTTCGGCGTGAGCATGCTCGGCAGTCACCTCGTCGAAGGGAACAGTCACGACGGCAGTGGTCTCGATGACCGCTCGGGGACTGTCGCGGCCGTCGAGGATGATGCTCACTTCACCGACTCTGGGCACTTCTTCCTCTTCGGCTTCGATGTCACAGAGCGCAGAGGCTGTGCCGGTCTTCGTCCCGTCAAGGACCAATGCGAGGAGGTCATCGGCATGCTCGGGCGTCGCGCCGAAGGCCCACGCCTGGGGTGCGTGCACCGGCAGCTCCGGTACTGCTGACCGTGCGGCCGACCAGAAGTCTTCGAGCGACATACTATTCACGAAACACCTGCCTCCAGCTGCAGCCGCAGCCCATCGATGAGGGCGTTCAGCCCGAAGTCGAATGCGGCAGTCGCCGAAGAGGTCTCGGCGAATCGTGGGTCGAGGGCGGCACGGATTTCGGAGAACCGGGCATCAGCCGAATCCTGTGCGATGAGGTCACTGGGAGCGATGATGTCGAGTGCGGATCCGAGGACGTGGGCCTCGACCGTGCGCATGACCGCCACGGTCCTTGATTCCGGCCAGCCGCCTCGGCGCAGGCCGACGATGACCGCATCGTACATCTCGTACGTCGACAGATCCCGAATCTCCGTCGTCGCCAGCAGGCGGATGAGATTGGGGTGGGCGGCGAATGCTCGCAGGTAAGACCGTGCCCAGGACTCGAGGGCCCTCTCCCACGTAATCGCCCTCGCAGATGTCCCCGCCGAGGCGAACGCGGCCACATCTATGTCGGCGACGATGCGGGCCCGCATGAGTTCGATGAGTTCGGTTCGACCCGACACATGGTTGTACAGAGACGACACCTGCCGATCGACACGAGCAGCCAGAGTGCGCATCGACAGCGCCTCGGATCCGTCGTCGTCGACGAGGGCGAGCGCGGCGTCGACGAGTCGTTCCGGATTGAGTCTCATACCGACCTCTTTCCCTCTTCCCCTGACCTCCCTCGGAGTGTATCGTGTTCTCAGTCACAAACACGAACACTGTTCGTACTATGTGGCGGGTCAGAGATCACACGCAGCGAAGCGGGGGACGAAGCGAATTGGCTTTGACGCATTTCCACAATGGCACCATCTGGCGCGGAGCCTCGAGTGGCCCCGCCGACTCGCTGCTCGTGAGAGACGGCGCCATCGTCGCGATCGGTTCCGCCGAGGTCGACCAACACCAGAACTCATCCTCATCCGAGCACTCACCCGCAGACTCGCCCGAGTCAGTCGACCTCGAAGGCGGCTTCCTCATGCCGTCCTTCGGCGATGGTCATGCCCATCCGATCTTCGGCGGGCTCGAAGCGGAGGGACCGCAGGTGCGCTCGTGTGCCAGCGTCGCCGAGATCGTGACCGAGGTGCGACGTTTTGCTGAAGCCAACCCCGAGGTCGAGTGGATCACCGGCGCCTCCTACGACGGCAGCCTCGTCGAGGGCGGGCTCTTCGACTCCCGTTGGCTCGACGACGCCGTCGCGGACCGACCCGTGGTGCTGCGTGCCTGGGACTACCACACGGTGTGGTGCAATTCCCGGGCCCTCGAACTCGCCGGCATCACCGCCGGCACACCCGAACCGAAACTGGGTGAGATCCCTCGTCGAAGCGATGGTTCGCCCTTGGGAACGCTGCGGGAATGGGGCGCGGTCGATCTCGTCGACGCCGTGCGTCCGCCGCTGGACGAGGCCGTTCGGCTGCGCGCGCTCGAACGGGCAGCCGACTACTACCTCGAGCGCGGGGTCACCTGGGTCCAGGACGCCTGGGTCGAACCGGCCGATGTCGAGACCTATCTGGCCGCCTCGGATCAGGGCCGGCTCAAGATCCGGTTCAATCTCGCCCTCTATGCGGATCCACGTCACTTCACCGATCAGCTGCCTGCCATGGTCGAGGCCAGGAGGCGCGTCGAAGAGCGTGGTGATCCGCTGCTGAGCGCCCGGACCGTGAAGTTCTTCGCCGATGGCGTCGTCGAGAACGAAACCGGGTCGCTGCTCGAACCGTACTGCTCGTCCCTGCACAATCACGGCCTGCGGGTGTGGGAAGGCGAAACCTTGGCCGAAGCGGTGCGAGCGGTCGACGCGGCCGGATTCCAGGTCCACATCCACGCCATCGGTGATGCCGCCGTCCGCCAAGGTCTTGATGCCATCGAGTCGGCGATGACGCTCAACGGTCCACGGGTTCGCCGGCCGGTCATCGCCCATGCGCAGCTCGTCGATGCCGACGACCTCTCACGATTCGCAGAGCTCGGGGTGATCGCGAACATGCAGCCGCTGTGGGCGCAGCTCGATGACCTCATGACCGTGCTCACTGTCCCCCGCCTCGGCGAGGACAGGGCCGGTCATCAGTACCGGATGCGGACCATCCTCGAACGTGGTGGACGCTTGTCGTTCGGTTCGGACTGGCCGTGCACCTCGGGCACACCCGTCGAGGGCCTGGCGATCGGCACCAGCCGACAGAACTGTGCGGGCGAACCCGCAGGCGGGTGGACTCCGGAGGAGATCGTCGACATCGACCGTGCCCTCGACTGCTATTCGACCGCAGTGGCCCACCAGGCCTTCGCCGATCGCTCCCCCGCAGTCTGGGGCGAGATCCGCCCCGGGGCGAGCGCAGACCTCATCCGATTCGACCACGACCCTCGGGACTTGACACCGCAGGAACTCGCGAAGATGCCCGTTCGCACCACCTACCTCGGCGGCGTGGCCGTGCATTCATCGACCTGAGCGAAAGGACCACCATGTCCGACTCACACGACACCAGCGCGCCCCAAGGTGGCAGAGAACACCACGATGGCGGCGAAGGGCACCTCAAGCGTGCTCTCGGGGTCCCGTCTCTTGTGTTCTTCGGCCTCGTCTATATGGTGCCGCTGACCATCTTCACGACCTATGGCATCGTCACTCAGGTCACCGGAGGCCGGGTGCCGCTGGCGTACGTGATCACTCTCCTCGCGATGGTCTTCACTGCCAGGTCCTATGCGAAGATGGCCCACGAGCTGCCCTTCGCCGGGTCCGCCTACACATACACGCAGAAGAGCTTCGGGGCTGGTATCGGGTTCGTGGCAGGGTGGGCGCTGCTGCTCGACTACCTGTTCCTGCCGATGATCAACTACCTCGTCATCGGCATCTATCTGTCCGCGGCGTTCCCGATGATCCCCGCCTGGGTGTTCGTGCTCACGGCGATCGTTCTCGTCACGGTGCTCAATGTCATCGGCATTGTGTCCGTGGCACGAGCCAACATCGTCATCATCGCGGCCCAGGCGATCTTCATCCTCACCTTCGCCGCGCTCGGCATTGCGTCGATGTCGGGTTCGGGCACGGTCGATCTCATGGCACCGTTCACCGGTGACGGCAGTGCACCCGGCTTCGGCAATGTCATGGCAGGTGCCGCAATCCTGTGCCTGTCGTTCCTCGGCTTCGATGCGGTCTCGACTCTGTCCGAGGAGGCCAAGGATGCTCGGCGCACCGTCCCGCGTGCCATCGTCATCGCCACTGTCACAGGCGGTCTGATCTATATCGCGCTCTCGTTCCTCGCTCAGCTCGTCTACCCGTCGAATGACTTCGCCGACGTCGATTCGGGAGCCCTCGATGTCATGGGTGCTGCAGGCGGAGAGTTCCTCACGATCTTCTTCACCGCCGCCTATGTCGCCGGGGCCTGCGGATCCGCGCTGACATCTCAGGCCTCGGTCTCACGCATCCTCTTCGCGATGGGTCGTGACGGTGTCCTGCCGAAGCGCTTCTTCGGGCGTCTCTCACCACGATTCCACACCCCGATCCTCGCAACACTCGCGGTCGGAGTGGTATCGCTGTTCGCCTTGGCCGTCGACCTCAGCTTCATCTCCGAGATGGTCAGTTTCGGTGCACTCATCGCGTTCTCTGCGGTCAACCTCTCGGTCATCAAGTACTTCATCATCGATGGGAATCAGCGCGGATCGCGCGCGATCATCAACTACATCATCCTGCCCGGCATCGGCTTCTGCCTCACCCTGTGGCTGTGGACGAGCTTGTCACCTAGAACGCTGCTCATCGGAGCGATCTGGCTGGTCCTCGGCATAGGCTACCTCGCCTTCGTCACTCGTGGCTTCCGCCGTCCGACTCCGATGCTGGATCTGGCCGACTAGAGGGCGGGCCCGTAGTGCAACGGGTTGACGAGCCGTCATGTGAGACAACGCTTCTCGTAGCCTAGACAATCCCCTGTTCCACCAACACCTATGAGTACAAACATTTATTTGTGGTAGTCTGTCTGCATCCGAGCGAAAGGATGCCGACGATGACTGCTGAACCCGACATCGACCTGCCACTTCGAGCGCTCGCCGACAGCAATCGCCGGTCGATTCTCCATGCGATCCGCGGCCATCCGCTCCCGGTCGGGTCCATCGCCGAGGTAGTCGGACTGTCCCAGCAGACGACATCGCACCATCTCGGCGTGCTTCGAAGAGCCGGCCTGACCGTCGGCGTCCGCGAAGGCACACGCCACCTGTTCGCAGTCGAGACCGATGGCCTTGCGGCAGTTCGCTCCTACCTCGACGACTTCTGGCCGACCAAACTCTCGGAACTCAAGGCTGCTATCGAGGCACGAGACGAACCCGAGAATGCAGGCGGCGAGGCCCATGGCTGAATTCCGAGATTCCATCGAGATCGCCGCCTCGCCGGAGACGGTTTTCGAGTACCTGACGACGAACTCAGGCATGACGGCCTGGATGGGCCAGTACGCCGATCTGGAGGCGACGGCTGGGGGCCGATTCGCCGTCGACATCGCGGGGCACCCCGTCCGAGGGAAATTCCTCGAGGTCAGTCGCCCCTATCGTGTGGTCGTGTCATGGGGATTCGCCGGCAGCGTGGATCTTCCCCCTGGTGCGTCCCGGGTCGAATTCACCCTGACCGCCATTGGATCGGGAACGCGGGTCGATCTGCTCCATGCGCAGCTGCCCGACGCTGAGGTCCGCGGTCACGCCGACGGTTGGGCGCACTTCCTCCCCCGCCTGATCATCGCCGGTTCGGGCGGAGATGCAGGAATCGATGACTGGCAGCCAGACGCGACAATGACCTGACGGGACAACACAACAAGCTGCGTGGTGTCAGCTTTCACACACATCCGTTTGCACACTCACACGGAACCATCGATCGCAGAGGAGCTTCTCATGACCTACGAATCAGCCCAGGACGTCGTCAGCCGATATCACCACGCGTGGACCAGCGGTGATATCGATGGGGCAATGGATCTCATCGACGAGGACATCGCATGCCGAGCCCCAGGAGCCGACCTCGAAGGCAAGGAGGCGTACAGGTCGTTCATCGGCGGATTCGCGCCGATGCTCACCGGCATCAGCGACATTGCCGCTTTCGCTGAGGCCGACAGGGTCGCACTGTTCTACTACCCCGAGACAGCAGCCACAACGACTGCACCAGCCGCCGAATTCTTCACTGTTCGCGAAGGACTCATCAGCGAGAGCGTGCTCATCTTCGATCGACTCTCCTATGGCCCTCAGGATCCGGACCGAGGTGCGCAATGACGATGACGTCCGCGCAAAGGTCACTGGCAGAACGCATCCGCACCTCAATCGCCGCTGAACCCATTCAACGCGAGGTCTCGATGTTCGGCGGTCGCTCGTTCATGGTCAACGAGAAGATGATCGTCAGTGCCGGCAAGGACGGCTCCCTGCTGGTCAGGATCGCCGCTGAAGACCACGACCGGCTGCTGCTCGAACAACCCGGTGCTGAACAGGCCGAGATGGGAACGGGACGAACCATGGGACCAGGCTGGATCACCGTCGCCGCCGACCACCTTGTCGACGAGGCCTCGCTGGCACTATGGCTCTCATTTGCGATCGACTACAACCGAGCGCCCAGGTGAGGCCCTGTGAGGCTCGACCAGCTGGTCAGTACCCGCCGCTTCACACCACGGGCATGCGATCACGCTCATAGGTGATCGATGAATAGCCGTGAGGGTCTGGCTGCCCCGTCTCCCCTACGCTGACGAAGACGATCCTGTCGATGCTCAGAATAGACTTGCGCGTGATCATATTGCGCACCTGAGCACGCATCGTCAGTGACGTGTTGCCGAAACGAGTTGCGACGAGACCCATCTCGATGAGATCCCCTTGCCGAGCCGAAGCTACGAAGTTGATCTCGGAGATGAGCTTCGTGACCACACTGTGGCTGCCGAGCTGAATGATCGCGTAGATCGCAGCTTCCTCGTCGATCCACTTCAGCAGGCTTCCTCCGAAGAGCGAGCCGTTCGCATTGAGGTCCTCCGGGCGAACCCACTTGCGTGTATAGAAGTTCATTCCGTCGACTCGATGAGTCGTATTCGCCGAGGTCATTGCCAATTCGCTCATCGCCATCCCTATCGCAGTTCTCTCGCTCTTGGACTCAGGCTAGCCGAGGGATATTTCGCCTGGATTTCAGGCAAAGCGCAAACATTTCGAGCTGGTTTCACCTCGCCGCTCATGCAGATGTCCTGGTGCCGGACCATACCCCGCCTATTGCAATAGTGTGTGTCACACACTATTGTGTGAAGCATGAACGAGGATGAAGAGCAGGCATTGGCGACACACGAACAGGAGCTGAGGCGAGGCACCGTCGTCTTCGCCAGCCTCGTCGCCTGCCGTCAGCCGCAATACGGGTACTCCCTGCTCACGACTCTCACCGAAGCCGGCATCGCCACAGAGGCCAACACCCTCTATCCGCTGCTGCGACGACTCGAGAAACAGGGCCTGCTCACCGCCGAATGGAACACGGAACAGGCACGTCCGCGCAAGTACTACACCGTCACCACCAGCGGGGCCGAAGTCGCCGCAGCACTTCACACCCAATGGCTGGAACTCAACTCCAGCATCACGACACTCTGGAAAGAAGGGACACCATGAGTGCTCTCACCGACATCTACGTCGACACCGTGATCGGCCACCTGCCGGAGAACTCACGGTCTGACATCGCAGCAGAGATCAGGGCCACGATCGACGATATGGTCGAGGCCCGCCTCGGCGGCCTGGAACATCCTGCAGATGAGCAGACCGCGGCTGCCGAGCGCGAGGTGCTCGAAGAACTCGGCGATCCGATTCAGCTCTCACGTGAGTACACGAACTCCCCGCAACATCTCATCGGGCCGAAATCCTATCCGATCTTCCTCTGGACCATGCGCTGGGTGCTTCCGCTCGTCGCCGTGGCCGCGGCTCTCTCCTCCGCCATCGGCTTCATCGCCTCCCACGATCCAGTCCAGATCGGGGCACTGATCGGCCAGCTCGTCGCCAAAACGGTCATTGCACTGCTCGTCGCCTTCGCCACGCTCACGATCCTCATCGCCCTCGGGGACCGCGGTCTCAGCGGTGGTGCTGCTGAAAAGATGAACGACACCAGGACCACCTGGTCCGTCGATCAGCTGCACGCGACCGATGTGAAGGCGAAGCAGATCCGCGCCGAGGCGATTCTCGGTCTGGTCTTCCTCGTCCTTCTGGCGCTGATCCCCTTCGTCCCGACCACCCTGTTCTACGTCGGCCACCTCAACAGCGGTGAGCCCTTCATCAATCCCGAACTCGGGACGGGCTGGCTGCTCGGATACTGGGGCTTCCTGGCGCTCATGGCCATTGTCGAGGTGGTGAAGCTGGTTCGTTCATCGGCACGTCCAGCCGTCCTCCTCAGCGGAGTCATCATCGATGTGGCCACGGCCGTCTTCCTCACGATCGCGCTGCTGACTCAGACGGTCCTGCACCCTGAGCTGACGAGCACCTCCGGCGCCGAGGTGCAGCAGATCATCACTGTCATCGCAATCTGGGCGATCGTCATCTGGGATCAGATCAGCACGTGGCGCGCCCACCGAGCGAACCGCTGACCGCGTAGCCTGGTCCGGGTGCAACCCCATGGTTGTTCCCGGACGAGAGGAAGTGGCCAACTCATGACCGAAGAGATCGGCGTCGTCGGCGCTCGCGAGCACAACCTGTCCGGCTTCTCCGTCTCTCTCCCGCACAGGCAGCTCATCGGCATCTGCGGCGTCTCCGGCTCCGGCAAATCGTCCCTGGCCTTCGACACCATCTACGCAGAGGCCCAAAGGCGCTACCTCGAATCGGTCTCGCCCTTCACCCGTCACCTCCTCGGCGCGGTCTCTGCGCCCCAGGTCGACCGGATCACGGGCCTTCCGGCCGGCATTGCAGTGAAACAGCTGGTGTCGACACCACCGGAGAACTCGAGCGTGGGCACGCTGTCGCAGGTCTCGGATCTGCTGCGAGTGCTCTTCTCCCGCTTCGGTGACTATCCGGCGAACCAGGGTCGTCTGCTTGCTTCTGCTTTCTCCCCCAACACCGTCGAGGGTGCCTGCCCGACGTGCGCGGCGAAGGGCAGCATCCATGACCTCGACCTCAACGCAGCCGTACCCGACGACGCTCTGACCATTCGCGAGGGCGCCATCGCCGCCTGGCCGGGAGGCTGGCTGGGACGGAATTTCAAGCACCTTGTCGAGGCACTGGGAATCGACGTCGACATTCCCTGGAAGCGCCTGCCCGCTGACACCCGCACCTGGCTGCTGACCACGGAAGACACACCATCCGTGACCGTCGAGCCGGAGAAGATACTCGACCACGTCGCCCGCGAATACACAGGCAAATTCCGCAGCGCCCGCCGGTACCTGCTCGACACCATGGTCACGACCAGCAGTGCCACGATCCGCGAGCGCACCGAGGAATTCCTCAGCAACGACCTCTGCCCCGATTGCCATGGGAGCCGCATCAACCCTGCCGCATTGGCGGTGACGATCGGCGGGGAGAATATCGCCGAGGTGGGCGACCACAGCCTCACAGACCTAGCCGTGACGATCAACGCCGCCATCGCCGCCGACCTCGAACGCGGCCCCAGCGATTCGAAGCGATTCTCCGCAGCCACAGATGAGGCCGCCCACGTCCTCCTCGACGAACTCGACAAGCGCACCGACGTAATCGACAACCTCGGCGTCGGCTACCTTCCACCCAAACGGTCAGCGGCCACCCTCTCCCCCGGTGAGCTGCAGCGACTGCGCTTGGCAGCCCATCTGCACAGCGGCCTTCACGGCATGGTCTATGTCTTCGACGAACTCTCCACCGGTCTGCACCCGAAGGACACCGATCACCTCTTCACCCATATTGAGGCTCTGCGGGATGCGGGCAATACGGTCATCCTCGTCGAACACGATATGGAGCTGGTGCGCCGCTGCGATTGGGTCATCGAACTCGGTCCCGGCGGAGGTGCGCGTGGAGGCCAGCTCATGTTCTCCGGACCCGTCACCGAGGCACTCGACGCGGAGAGCTCGACCGCTGTCCGCCTGCGCAACGAAGCCCCGAAGCAGCCATGGCGTGCGCCTCACGACTTCGAGGGCTGGGCCCGGTGCACCAGTCTGTCGGCGAACAACCTCAGCGATCTGTCTCTGGAATTTCCCATCGGTCGTCTCACGACCCTGACGGGAGTCTCGGGTGCGGGCAAGAGCTCGGTGCTGCGGTCGGTGGCAACACTGGCCAGGAACGCCGGGGCCTCCCCCTTCGATGGTGACGATGAACCACAGGCTGTGGCCCATGGCGGTGAGCGGGGCGAACTTGTTGGGGCGAGCGCCGCCGGGCTCGAGGCCTTCGATCGGGTCGTCAGCTTCGATCAGTCCACCATCGGGCGGTCACCGCGATCAGTCATCGGCACCTACCTGGGCATCTTCGACAAGATCCGCACTCTCTTCGCCAAGACCGATCTGGCCCGCAGCCGCGGCTTCACCTCCACGCAGTTCTCGTTCAACACCGCCCGTGGGCGGTGCCCGCGCTGTGAAGGATTGGGCATCATCACCATCGACCTCGTCCACCTGCCGGCCTCCAGCGGCACCTGCCCACAATGTGAGGGACGCCGGTTCGCCGAGCAGACTCTGGAGGTCACAGTCGAAGAACTGACCATCGCGGATGTCCTCGACCTGTCCATCGATGCCGCAGCGGAGGTGTTCGGAGAACGACTGGGACTCGTCGCCCATTTCGAGGTCCTGCAGAGGGTTGGCCTCGGTGGTCTGCTGCTCGGACAGTCCTCGGCGACGCTGTCCGGCGGTGAGGCGCAGCGGCTGCGGCTGGCCGCGGTGATGCGGGCCAGGAAGCGACGTGAGCGTTCACTGTTCATCCTCGACGAACCGGCCAATGGTCTGCACCCAAGCGACGGGCGAGTGCTGGGTGAACTCTTCCGACAGATCGTCGACGAGGGCGATACGATCCTCATCGCCGATCACAATATGGAGCTGGCCGCCGGCTCCGACTGGCTCATCGACATGGGCCCCGGCCCTGGCCCGGACGGCGGTCAGATCGTCGCCGAGGGGCCTCCCCGCAAGGTGGCCGCGGCTGGTGTCGGTGCCACGGCCGAGGTTCTGTCTGCGCGGTTCGGCACCGCTGGCAGGCAGAACTCGCCACAAGGCCTGCAAAAGGCCGCCACCAGGAAAGAAGTAGTCAATGACACCGTCATCACAGGGCGCTAAAGTTGCGTTCTTCATTGTCCTCGCGCTGACGAGCATACTCGTGATACTCAGCGCGGGAGTATCGATCTGGTCGCAGATCGGAGAAGGAGGGTGGGTCGCTAAGGCGGTGTTCGCCGTCGTGTGCTGGATAGTCACATTGCCGTTCATCCTCACGACAGTCAGCTGGGAAGCGATTCTGCTCTTGACCAGAAGCAGCCGAGCCGACAACCGCCTTCGGTCCTCCGGGCAGCTGCGGCGCCGATGAGCACTCCCTGACTCAAAGTATTCGCAGAAGTTGCAGGCGGACTCTAACGGCGGCTGCGGACAACGGTGAACTTGCTGGTGCGGGCCACCTGCTCGCTGGGACCGATGTGGCGCTCCAAGACATCGCGATAGCGCAGGTGAGAGTTGAAGACGGTGAGAACCTGCCCGCCGGGCGCCAGAAGCTTCGCCGCTGTGCGCATGAGCCCGGCCGCGGTATCGGTCTCGATCGCCGTGCCCTGGTGGAAAGGCGGGTTGAGGAGGATCAGATCGTAACCGTCGCTGCTCAGTCCGGACCCGGGCCCGGCCAGAGCCTGCGCATCCGTGGCATCGGCGAGCACGGTCTCGATCTCGAGTCCGTTAGCCTCCGCCGTCTCCCCCGCCGAGGCGACCGCCGCCCTCGACACATCCACGCCGGCACCCGTCGCCGCCGACGTCACCTGCAACGCCGCACACAGCAGCCACCCGTTCCCACAGCCGAGATCAAGGACGGATCGAGGGGAGCCGGCCGTCACCTCGACGGTGCGAGCTTCAACGGTCGAAGTTGCGGCTATCTGAGTTTCAGCAGCCAGGGCTTCGAGCAGTGCTGCCGAGCCTTCATCGCCCTTCACCCCGGAGAAGCAGGCACCATGGGCCCTGACCTGCAGCGGACCTGTGGCCGGATGGTCGATGCTGCCATGCTTGGGGAAGCTCGGCAGACTGGGTGACGACAGCGCACGGCTGCCGATGATCATGCGGTGCTTGCCGACGCCCGGCGACACGTCGACGCGGGCGAAACCGCGCGCCAGCTCCTTGTTCACGGCGCGGCTCATCGAATCGCTGCGACCGATCACGATGACCGTGGTCACGTGAGCTTGGACGGCGGCGACCGTCTCGGCCAACGCCTGAGTCGCCTTCGGCGCGTTGACGATCGCCCAGAC
>NZ_JAKDJU010000036.1 GCF_030453725.1 Brevibacterium picturae | reverse complement strand
ACAAGGAGCACAATGGAAATCAAGATCGGCGTCAAGCAGTCACAGCGAGAAATCGTCATGGAATCTGACGAGGCCCCCAAAGATCTGGCCGCGCGTATCGAAGAATCCGTCAAGTCCGAATCGCTGCTGTCCTTCACCGATTCCAAGGGACGCCAGGTATTCGTCCCCGGTGCCGCTCTGGCCTATGTCGAAATCGGCACGGAAAATGCCCGGCGCGTCGGCTTCGGTGCCTGAGCGACTGCCTGCGCAGAGCATCGTGAAGGAATGAACGTCGAACGACGGTGAATTCCTCGTGAATAGGCTGAGGGCCCGGTTTCTGACCGGGCCCTCAGCCTATTCACCCTCCGGCTTCGAACTGTCTCAGGCGACGAGCCCCAGCGCCGACATCCGTTTCGAATGGTTGGCTGTCACCGCCGGAATCGACGCCACCACCAGTTCTTCATCGATGCCCAGAAATGGATCCGTGAGGAGGTTGCGTGCTCGGCCCAGGGTTTCGGCCACAAGCTTGCGTCCCCACAGCGCCAGACGCGACGCCAGCTGAGAGTCGGCGGCAACGTCAGCAGTCAGACGATTGCGCACATATTCAGTCGCCCGTGTATCATCGAGAATAGTAATTGCCAGGCTGTATCCGGGCTCGCTGAGCTCATCCACGGCCGTGCGGTAGAAGTCATTCATGATTCCGTCGAAGACGAATCCCTTCATGAGACTTTCGTGCCAGTCACGAGGACGAGTCCGTTCCGCCAGCACGGTGAAGGTCGGCTCGAAATGCTGACAGAGCTCGATCGCATCCTGGCCCAATCGACTGATGTGCTGCGAGAGCTCTTCGAAGTTCGCAAAGGACAGAGAGGCCAACCGCGCCAAAGTGACTTTATCGTCCATGTGCACAGCGGTGGTCGCGTTGGTGGCCATTCGTTCGAAAGCGGTCAGCTCGCCGAACGCCAGAAGTGCGAGCGTAGCAGCATTATTACCGGCCAATGGGGCTGAATCGGGCATAACTCAAGAGTACCGGTTCACGACCATGACGAGCGCGAAGGCGCTAAAAGGAGTTTGAAACATGGCGGAGACAGAACCAGATTTCGCAGAACTGGGAGTCGCTGGGCCGATCGTGGCCTCGCTGGCCGCCTCAGGCATCACCCACCCCTTCCCGATCCAGGCCATGACCCTGCCTGTGGCACTGTCCGGAGCCGACATCATCGGACAGGCGAAGACGGGAACGGGCAAGACTTTGGGCTTCGGCATTCCGCTCCTGCAGCGTGTCGTCGGCAAGAATGAGGATGGCGGCGCACCAGCCGATCCTGAGAGCACACCCGAGATCGTGGCCGACAGCACCGAGACACGCCTCCCCCAGGCTCTGGTCGTCGTGCCCACCCGTGAGCTGGCCAAACAGGTCGCTGCCGACCTCGTCACTGCGTCCACACAGCGTGATATCGACATCATGACCATCTACGGCGGCATGGACTTCGACCCGCAGATCAAGACGCTCAAAACCGGTGTCGATGTCGTCGTCGGCACACCCGGGCGTCTCCTCGATCTCTACGGGCGCAAGGTTCTCCGGCTGCACAAGGTGCGCACGGTCGTCCTCGACGAAGCCGACGAGATGCTCGACCTCGGGTTCCTGCCCGATGTCGAGAAGATCATCAACGCGGTGCCGGCACACCGTCAGACCATGCTCTTCTCCGCCACCATGCCCGGCGCGGTCATCACCCTGGCCCGGCGCTACATGAGCCGACCCACCCACATTCGGGCACACGACAACGAAGACCTGTCGCTGCTGGGCAAGAACACGACTCAGTACGTCTACCGCGCCCATTCGATGGACAAGAGCGAACTCGTCGCCCGAATGCTGCAGGCCGAGGGACGCGGACGAACCATCATCTTCACCCGCACCAAGCGAACTGCAGACAAGCTCGCCGCCGAACTCGCCGACCGCGGTTTCCAAGCCAAGCCACTGCACGGCGATCTCGGCCAGGTGCAGCGGGAGAAGGCTCTGAAGTCCTTCCGCGAAGGTCAGGTCGACGTCCTCGTCGCCACCGATGTCGCGGCACGCGGGATCGACATCGACGATGTCACCCATGTCGTCAACTACCAGTGCCCCGATGATGAGAAGACCTATGTCCACCGCATCGGCCGCACCGGTCGTGCCGGCAACACGGGTATCGCCGTGACACTGGTCGATTGGGACGACATGCCACGGTGGCGGCTGATCAACCGTGCCCTCGGCCTCGACCACGACGAACCCGCGGAGACCTATTCGACCTCGCCGCACTTCTTCGCCGACCTCGCAATCCCCAAGGGGACGAAGGGGCGCCTGCGCAGGCAGCAGACCGACGGTTCTCCAGACCATGCCGGCGCGAAGACATCTGAACAGCGCCGAGGCGGTTCGCCCGGCGGCAGGGGATCGTCGGCAGGCGACGAAGGACGGAAGAAGCCCCGCCGGAGCCGCGAACGTCGACGCACCCGTGGCGGCAAGCCCGTGGGACGCAGTGCCCCCAGCGACAGCCAGAACTCCGCGGAATAGGGCGATAGCCAGAACCAGTCTCAGCCGAGCAGCGGCTCCGACCACCAGTGGTCGGGGCCGCTCGTTCATCTTGCGTTCAATTCATGCCCAGACAATGACAGGGCCGATGTCGTCAAGCATGAACGAGAGTGAGTTTTGTTCGGTTCGCACCGACCGGACGCGGAGTCCGTCACAGCAGCACCACAGGGGGGAATCCGACCCGAGATTCGCTCGCAGGAGTTCCCGCTCGCCTCACGGGGCCACCGCCATGATGTCGATGTCATGCGCGTTCTGGCCGGTCTGACCGTGATGGTCGGCCACTCCGGTGGAGTCCTCATCGGACGCGGTGAGGAGGCGGACGCCGATCACGCCTGGCTGCTGGGCCACCTCGCCGAGGCCGTCAATCCGTGGGCGGTCCCGATGTTCTTCATGATCGCCGGCTGGGCTACCCTCGTGGGCGCGCCTCCCCGGTCGGGAGCAAAGGTGTGGGACCGCATCATCCGACACGTCGTGCCGCTGTTCGCATGGTCGATCATCTTCATCCTCGGCTTCAACCTCTTCGACACCGACGGCATCGACGTTCGCCACGATCTGGTCCGCACCTTCCTCGAAGCCGGCCGTCCCGCATTCCATCTCTGGTACCTCTACGCGTACATCCCGCTCATCCTCGTCTTCGGGACCCTGGTGCTGTTCTGGCGCGGGCAGCGACCGTGGAAGCTCACTGCCTTGGCTGTCGTCCTGGCCTGTTCGAGTGTCTGGGCGCCGTTCGTGCTCGAACAGCTCGGCTCGAGCCAGGACGCATGGAAGTGGGGCTTTGCGACCTACCAGGTGGTGTACTTCTGCATGGGCGCCTTCTTCATCCACTATGCGAAGGATCTGCGACCGCCGATGTGGACACTGGTCCTCGCATTCGGCGCCTGCGCGGTCGGAGTCTTCTTCTGGGAATCGGACTACTCGTACCCGATCGCCAATGCGAATCCGCTCATCGTCGGTTTGGCGGTCAGCGTCATCCTCATCATCTCCCGCATCGAACTGGGCGAACGCACGACGCGCTTCTTCACGAAGCTGGCTGGGGCCTCATTCGGCGCGTTCCTCGTGCATGTCTTCTTCCTCGAGCTCTTCTTCGAGCGCCTCTTCGTCATCGAGGCCTCGCCGCTGCTGCTGGTCGTGCAGTATGTGGGCTATCTCGGACTGACCGCGGTCCTGTCCTACGCACTCAGCCTGACGTGGGGAAGGCTGCGCCTGCGCCGAATCCTCGGATGAAGTCGGCTGCCGGGTGCCGACAGCCGGCCGCCGGGTCTCACCCCTGGATGAAGTCGACTCCCCCGGGGCGGGAGTTCGCACGCTCGAGGAGTTTCGAGAACATGTGATCGGTGGTGACATGTTCGCCCAGGCGATTGGGCTTTCCGGTGCCGTGATAATCACTCGACCCGGTGATGATGAGATCGTGTTCGTGGGCGAGTCTGCGCATGACCTCGCGTTCGTTCGGCGGGTTGTCGCGATGATCGACCTCAAGACCGTCAAGACCCGCCGCGATGAAATCGGCCATCGCAGTGTCGGGCACGACCAGCCCGCGCATCGCAGCGCGCGGGTGGGCGAAGACCGAGACTCCGCCGGCTTCTCGGATCAGTGCGATGGCGGTGATCGGAGAGATGGTCGGCAGGCTGACATGGTATTTGCCGTGGCTGGACAGGATCGAGGTGAAGGCTTCGGTGCGCGAGGAGACGATGCCCGCGGCCACCAGGGCATCAGCGATATGGGGCCGACCGATCGTCGCATCTTCGCCGGCGACGGCGAGGACCGCGTCCATGTCGATGGGATAGTCCTCCGCGAGGCGGTCGATGATGAGGTGTGTGCGATCGAAGCGGGCGCGTCGCGTCTCTTCGACCACCGCTGCCAAGCCTGTGTCATAGGGATCGTGGAGGTAGGACAGCAGGTGCACGCTGATTCCCTCGTGCCGGCACGAGATCTCCATTCCGCGGACCAGCCCCAGGCCGTAGACCCTGGCGGCAGCCTCCGCTGGAGCCCACCCGGCAGTGGTGTCATGGTCCGTGACGCCGATTACGTCGATGCCTTCCATCGACGCTTCGGATATGAGTTCGGACGGGGTTTGAGTCCCGTCCGAGAACGCAGTGTGCACATGGAGATCTATGACCATGCGTCCAGTCTATCCGCAGACACCGACGATGCTCGTCTTCGTCCCGGCAATGACCGCGGGCAGTGCCTAGAATGGAAGCATGACAGCCCAGAATGAAGACAGCAATGACCAGACCCAGGCCCTTGACGATCGCGTCAACAACCGCTCCCACCGCCCCAATTCGCAGGCATTCCGTGATTTCGTCGCCGAGGGCTGGGATCGCACACCACTCGACGCCCAGGCGCTTGCCGCAGCCGGATTCACCCCAGCCCGACGGGCGAAGGTCTCCGCGGCCTTCCCCGGTGAGCGTCTCGTCGTTCCCGCCGGCGGCCTCAAGGTTCGGTCGAACGACACCGATTACCGTTTCCGTGCGCACTCGGCATTCATTCACCTCACGGGTCTCGAGACCGATTCCGAACCGGACGCCGTCCTCGTCTTCGAACCCGAGGACGACACCCACAGCGTGACCTTGTACTTCCGTCCCCGTGCGGGATCGGACACCGTTGAGTTCTTCTCCGATTCCCGCTACGGCGAGTACTGGGTCGGTCCCCGCGCCGACCTTGAAGCGATGTCGACGATGACCGGCATTGCCACCGAGAGCTCTGCAACGGTCGACGATGCGATCACGAAGGACCTCGGCGCGATCTCCGTCCGTCTGGTCCGCCAGGCCGATGTCCGCATCGATTCGGTCATCGATGTCGCCCGCAGCCAGGTGCAGGCCGATCTCGAGATCTCGGAGGCCGGCGACGTCGAACTGGCACAACTGCTGTCCGAGCTGCGCCTGATCAAGGACGAGCACGAGATCGATGCTCTGCGCGAAGCTGTGGCCATCACCCGTTCCGGCTTCGACAACGTCGTCGCCTCGCTTCCTGCCGCGGTGGCTCATCGACGCGGCGAACGCGTCATCGAGACGGCCTTCGAGACGGCGGCCCGCTCGGACGGCAACGGCATCGGATATGACACGATCGCTGCGTCGGGCAACCACGCCTGCACCCTCCACTGGATCCGCAATGACGGTGTGGTCCGCGCCGGCGACCTCATCCTCGTCGATGCCGGGGCCGAGGCCGATTCCCTCTACACCGCCGACATCACCCGCACGCTGCCGGTCTCGGGCACTTTCACCGACGTTCAGGCGAAGATGTACGACGCCGTGCTCGAGGCATCGGATGCGGCCTTCGCCGTCGCCGCTGAGCACGTCGGCCGTGAGGTGAAGTTCCGCGAGATCCACGAAGCGGCCATGGAGGTCATCGCCGCTCGCCTCGAGGAGTTCGGAATCCTGCCCGTCTCCGCTGCCCAGTCGCTGTCGCCGGAGGGCCAGCACCACCGGCGTTGGATGGTCCACGGAACCAGCCACCACCTGGGCCTCGACGTCCACGACTGTGCCCAGGCACGCGCCGAGATGTATCTCGACGGCGTGCTCGAACCCGGCATGGTCTTCACGATCGAACCCGGCCTGTACTTCAAGACCGACGACCTCCTCCTGCCCGAGGAGTTCCGCGGAAACGGTGTGCGCATCGAAGATGACGTTCTCGTCACCGCCGAGGGTGTCGAGAACCTCTCCGCCGGCTTTCCCCGTACCCGCACCGAGGTCGAGGCCTGGGTCCAGGGCCGATGAGCGCACGCTCGATTCGGGGTGGGGGAATCCTGGAGATACCGGGAATCGCTGTGGGCCATGCCGGTCACTTCAGTCCCGATCGGCTGACCGGTGTCACGGCCGTCCTGCCTCCTGCGGGTTCGCGCGTCGGCGTCGATGTCCGTGGTGGGGGCCCTGCCACCCACGAGACCGACGTCATCGCCCCCGGCACCCATTCCTATGGTGCCGATGCGATCGTCCTTACCGGCGGTTCGGCCCTGGGGCTGGCATCGGTGACCGGAGTCGTCGGCACCCTCGCCGAGGCGGGCCGAGGTTTTCCCGCCCCTGGGCTTGAGAACACCGTCGTCCCCCTCGTCCCCGCCGCTGCGATCTTCGACCTCGGTCGAGGCGACGGGTCCGTCCGTCCGCCCACTGCCGAGGACGGTGCGGCGGCCGCCCACGCTGCGCTGTCTGCCGCGACCGACGGTGCAGAGGACACCGAGGTCAGGGGCAGCCTCGGCGCGGGTGTGGGTGCTCGTTCGGGGATGCAGAGCATGCGCAGTTCGCTGGGTTCGTTCGCGATCCGGCTGCCGGGCGGATATACCGTCGCGGCCCTCGTGGTGGCCAACCCGCTGGGCACGATCGGGACGCCCGACGGCACGCTGTGGGCTCACCCGCTGCTGCGTTCCTATGGGTTCGAACTGCCGAGGATCGGGCATCTGCCTGCCGCCCCCGTGTCCTCGGCGGAGGCCACCTCGGCGAAGAACACGACCATCGCCGTCGTCGCCACCGATGCACGCTTGGACCCGGCCCAGGTCACCCGCTTCGCCTCGGGTGCTCATGCCGGCATCGCCCGGGCCGTCCACCCCTCGCACACGCTCTTCGACGGCGACACCGTCTTCGGCATCGCCACCGGCGAGATGAGCCTGCCCGAGGATTTCGCGGCCTCGACACTCGATCAGGTCTCGATCACGGCCGCCGCCGCTGACGCTCTGAGCTTCGCCATCATCGACGCCCACGCCGCTGCCGCCTCGGTGCCGGATTCGTGGGGCCAGCCGCCGACGCTCCACGATGTCGCCCCCGAGTTCGCGGGAGCCTTCACAGCGCTGGACTGAGAGGATCGCCGTGCCGGCGGGAAACGCTGAGGCGGACAGAACGGACAGAAACAGGGGCGGGCACGGATATCAGCGATGTCCGTGCCCGCCCCTGTCCTATGCGAATCTGCCTCGACAGCCTCGCTCAGGGGATTCGATCAGTTCGAGGCCTTGCGAGCCTCGTCGGAGTCGAGCCCCTGACGGTCATCTTCGTCGACCTTCGTCTCCTGCTGAGTGTCGAAGCCGTCCTTGGCCAGCTTCTTCTCCGAGGCTGCTGCTGCGGCGGCCTCGTCCTCGACGACGGTGAAGCGGATGGTCTCCGTGTACTGGCGGCCGTACCGGTCTGTGCCGGTCACCTCGGCGCTGTGCGTGCCGAGATCGAGATCGGACGGGATCTCAGCGCGCCACAGGTGCGAGCTCGTCTGCCCGACGCTGCCGGATGTGCGCAGGTTCTGCGAAGCCGTGTACGGGTCGGTGTACTCCCATCCCTTGGCCAGCGCTTCGCCCTTGCCGGGCTGAGTGTGCTCGGCGAGGACGTTGGCCTTGCCGTCGAAGCTCATCTCGACCCGGGCGTCCGAGGTGCCGGCCAGGAAGCTCGAGGTCAGCCAGGTCTCACCCTGCTTGAGATCATCACGGGTGACGACGCGCTCGGAGATGGCCTCAGGTTCGGTGCCCGCCTTGTCGGCATCCTGCCAGTCCTGTGCCTCCTGCGCCCATTCGCGCCATTCGGGTGAGTTCACGCCCAGCAGCAGCTGGTGGTCATCGGATTCGTTGCGCACCGTGTAACGTTCGCTGCGGTCGGCGCCGTCGAACTCGAGGGTGAGCACGCCGGGCTCCGATCCGTCGCGGGTGAAGGCGTAGGGAAGCCCGTCTGCGTTGAGCCCGCCCGAGTACCAGTCGCCGGAGACCGCGCCGGCGACGATCTGGGTGTTCGGGAGCTCGTCGATGCCTTCGGCCGCCCATTCCTCACGCTGTTCGCCGGCGATGAGGTTCTCCTGCGTGTGCGTGTGCCCACCGACGGTCACCGCGTTCGGGTAGTCGCCGATGATGTCGTAGAGATCGCTCGCATCATCGACGATGACCTGCTGGTGGTCGACGATCGGAGCGTGCGTGGCGATGACCACGTGGGCGTTCTTCGGCACGTTCCTGAGGTCGTTGGCCAGCCATTCGAGCTGATCCTCGCCGATCTTCTCCTTGTACTTCTTCGTCGACTCGTTGCCCGAGTACTCGATGCTGTCGAGGACGACGAAGTGGGTCTTGCCGACATCGTAGGAGAAGTGGCCGGGGCCGAACTGGTCACGGAAGGTGTCAAGGGCGTGGGCGTCGTCCGGCGAGTCGTAGTCCTGGTCATGATTGCCCGGCGCGGCACGGACGGGACCGTTCATCTCGGAGTAGATGTCACGGAGTTCGTCGTTGAGGCTGAGGTCGTCGCCGACGTTGTCGCCGAGGAGGAGGACGCCGCAGCCCTGGTAATCGCTGCGATCGGCCAGATCACCCACCGCTCCGTCGCGGGCATAGCCCATTTCGGTTTTGTCATAGGCCTGAGTGTCGGAGGCGATGGCGCAGTCCTGCTTCGCCGAGGCGGTCGCTTCGGACTCGATCATCGGGAAGTTCACTGCCTTGGGAGTCCCACCGGTGGGTTCGATCCCACCGTATTTGAAGTCCCCTGGGGATCCTTCCGGAAGATGGTTGTAGCTGAACTGGGCGAAATTGTCCGAGTCGACGGGCACCTGCCAGCCGGAGGGCTGCGTGATGGAGACCGTCATATTCTCTCGAACCGGCAGCTCGTAGGTGCCCTGACCATCGGTCTGCACGACGTCGATGCCGTTGGTGACGGCGACACCGGGGATGCCTGTCTCGTCCCCGTCGAGCTTCGAGTTCTCGTTGACGTCGTCGAATACCTGTCCCTGCAGCGTTTCCGGGTCATCGGCCTGACCGCGGTCGACCTGCACATGCCCCTCATAGAGTTCGGCGGGAGCCTCGGCCGCCGATGCGGTGCTGGCTCCTGCCAGCGGCGCCATCACGGCGAGGGCGGCACAGGCGCTCAGCCCCGCCACCGCGCTGGGTCGAAGTCGTCTTTCAGACATATTGGTTGGTCTCCTTGTTATCGATAGCCGGAAGATCTGCCGGACAAGGACGCTACGGAGTCTGAGAGACACCTGTGTGACAGCGGTGCGACAGCCTAATGAACAACAAGTGATGTCGGAATGGCGCGCGCCGACGCCCGTTTCTTCGGCTCTCGCCGCCGGAGCATCACGCGCGCTTGCCCCACACCTCGGGCATCACCCCGTAGGCTTGAGAGCATGAGTGGTCCACCGAAAAGAGTCTTCGTCGCGCGCCTCATCGCCGTCCCCGTCTTCGACCCTCTCGGGGACCAGGTCGGTCGTGTCCGGGATGCCGTCATCGTCTACCGCGCAACCATGCGGCAGTTCCCACGGGTCATCGGCCTCGTCGTCGAAGTTCCCGGGCGACGACGGGTGTTCGTGCCGATGGGCAGGGTGACCTCAATCGACTCCGGTCAGGTCATCACCACCGGTCTGGTGAACATGCGACGCTTCGAACAGCGCCGCTCGGAGACGCTGGTCATCAACGACCTCCTCGACCGCCGCCTGCGACTGCGCGACGATGACTCCCCCATCCAGATCGAGGACGTCGGCATCGAACAGCAGGTCAACAAGGACTGGGAGGTCACTCGCCTCTTCGTGCGCAGAGTCCAGGAGCGCAGTGCGTTCTCCGCCTTCCGCCGGCGCGGTGAGACGATGCAGATCTCGTGGACCGACACCGAGCACCCGGCAGACTCCGACGTCGACCAGGAGGCGACACAGCTCATCGCCGCCTACCAGGACACGAAGCCGGCCGACCTCGCCGACGTCCTGTTCGAGATGAAGGCCGAACGTCGCCTCCAGGTCGCCCGAGCCCTCGACGACGAGCGTCTGGCCGATGTCATCGAGGAGCTGCCCGACGAGACTCGGGTCGAGGTGCTCTCCTCCCTCGACACCCAACGTGCGGTCACCGTGCTCGAAGAGATGGAGCCCGATGACGCGGCCGACCTCCTCGGCGAACTCAGCGATGAGCAGGCAGAACGCTTCCTCACCCTGATGGAGCCCGATGACGCCGAGGATGTGCGGACCCTGCTGTCCTACGATGACGACACCGCCGGTGGGCTGATGACCACAGAACCGGTCATCCTGACCCCGGAGACCACCGTCGCCGAGGCGCTGGCCCATGTCCGCCGGGAAGACCTTCCCGCGGCACTGGCGGCGGCGGTCTTCGTCTGCCGCCAGCCGATCGAGACCCCGACGGGCAAGTATCTGGGCATCGTCCACATCCAGGAGATGCTGCGCCACCCGCCGCACGAGGCTGTCGGCATCATGCTCGACACGGAGGTCGAACCGCTGCCACCGGAGTCGCCGCTGGGCGAGGTGACCAAACTGCTGGCGGCGTACAATCTGGTGTCGGTGCCGATCACCGACGAGAACGACCACCTCATCGGCGTGGTCACCGTCGATGACGTCCTCGACGAGCTGCTGCCCGATGACTGGCGGGTCTCCGGGCGCGATGATCACAGGAGGGGATAGCCATGGCTGCTGACGATTTCGACGTTCCCCGTTCGAGCAGACGCAGACTTCCCAGCATCGCGATGTCTCCGGAGACCTTCGGACGTGGCGCCGAGGGCTTCGCCCGATTCATGGGAACTCCCGCCTTCCTCGTCGGAATGACCGTGTTCTGCGCCGTTTGGCTGATCTGGAACACGCTTCTTCCCGAGGCCTGGCAGTTCGACCCTCGGTCGTTGAACTTCACGCTCCTGACGCTGATCCTGTCGCTGCAGGCCTCCTATGCCGCGCCGCTGATCCTGCTGGCGGAGAACCGCAGCACCGACCGCGACCGCGTGGAGTTCGAACACGACAGGCAGCGGGCAGAGCGCAACCTCGCCGACACCGAATACCTGGCCCGTGAGGTCGCAGCACTGCGCATCGCCATGCGTGAGGTGGCGACCCGCGACTTCATCCGCTCCGAGCTCAAGGACCTGCTCAAGGAACTCGAGGAAGACGCGAAGGGACCCGCCAACGACCCTGTCCGAAGTGACCGGTCCGACGACGAGCAGGTAGGCTGGAGGCCCCGAGACGACTGATCGGGACGAGAAAGGACGTGAACATGAGTGCGCCATCTGAGGACACTGTTCGGGAAGCTCTGACAGGCGTCATCGACCCGGAGATCCGCCGCAACATCGTCGAACTCGACATGGTCGACGACATCAGCATCGACGGCGGAGAAGTCACCGTCACCGTTCTTCTCACCATCGCCGGTTGTCCCCTCAAGGACACGATCACCAAGGACACCACGGCTGCGGTGTCGAAGGTCGACGGCGTCACCGAGGTGTCCGTGATCCTCGGCACCATGACACCCGAACAGCGCACAGCGATGCGCGAGAAGCTCCAGGGTCCCGGCACCAGCCGCGAGGTCCCATTCAACAAGCCCGACTCCCTGACGAAGGTCTATGCCATCGCTTCGGGAAAGGGCGGTGTGGGCAAGTCCTCGATCACCGCGAACCTCGCCGTCTCCCTGGCCCAGAGCGGATTGCGGGTCGGCGTCGTCGACGCCGACATCTACGGCTTCTCGATCCCGACGATGCTCGGACTCTCGGGCAAACCGACCCGCGTCGATGACATGATCATCCCCCAGGTCGCCCATGACGTGAAGGTGATGAGCATCGGCATGTTCGTGCCTGCCAACCAAGCCGTCGTGTGGCGGGGCCCGATGCTCCACCGCGCCCTCCAGCAGTTCCTCACCGACGTCTTCTGGGGTGATCTCGACGTCCTCCTCCTCGACCTGCCGCCGGGCACCGGTGACATCGCGATCTCCGTGGCGCAGCTGCTCCCGGGATCCGAACTCCTCGTCGTCACGACACCTCAGCAGGCGGCCGCGCAGGTCGCCGAACGCGCCGGCTCCATCGCCACCCAGACCGACCAGCATCTGGCCGGAGTGATCGAGAACATGTCCTGGATGGAGCTGCCCGACGGCACCCGGATGGATGTCTTCGGCTCCGGTGGCGGTGCCCAGGTGGCCGCGAACCTGTCCACGACGGTCGGTACCCAGGTCGAACTGCTGGCACAGGTGCCGCTCGATACGCAGGTTCGCGAAGGCTCGGACTCAGGGACCCCTGTGGTCCTGGGACAGCCCGACTCCCCCGCCGCACGCGAATTCGCCTCCTTGGCCTCGGCACTGGGCCATCGCTCGCGCGGTCTGTCCGGCAGGTCTTTGGGCCTCAGCCCGGTCTGATCCGCGTGATCGTCCACCGCACCCGAGGCATTGTCGCACTTCTCGCAGCCTGCGCGGTCCTGACCCTCATTGCCGGATGCGTCGTGTCCGGACCCACCCGGAACGACCCCACTCGCACCGGTCGGCAGAGCCCTGATCCCGGGCGGGACAGGGACAGCGCCGCGACGGCAGAGGCGAACCTCGACGCGCTGAGGCAGAGCATCCGCAGCTACGCGATGGTCGATGACACACGCGATCCGAAGACGAACATCCATGTCTTCGGCCTGCCCGGTGCGAACTCACTGAACTCTGCCACCGAGAAGACTCTTCTGCGAACCATCAGATCGGCAGGTGGCTTCCACGGCCACCGGGCCTACTCCCCTGTGGCGACATCACCGGTCCACCGCTGGGAGTCCACGGCATTCGTTCCGGCCACGGCCGCCTCGGCGAAGGAGGCCGACGACGGTCACCACCACACCGCGTCCACGGATGTGGAGGTCAGCAATCGCCTCATCGCGGCCGGTGGAGACTTCCTCGTGTCCTCGTTGACAGTGCATTCGCCCGCAGAGAAGACCTGGGCAGTGCTCACAGACCTCGCCCACGACACGACGATTCATGTCCAGGACATGTTCTCCTCGACGATCGACCCCGCCGAGGTGGCCGCTGACGAGTCCGGAAGCCTGACCATCGGCGGCGAACCGCTGACCGCCACCGATCTGACTCCCCTGGGCACACGAGTCGTCGACTCGCTCCGGACCCCGCTGGATCTGCCCACGGGTGCGGACGAGCGTGACCCCGACTTCTCGTGCACGCTGCTGCCCTGCGTGGCGCTGACCTATGATGACGGCCCCGGGAAGCCTGCGGTCGAGAATCGACTGCTCAAGGAGGCGGCCACGGCGCAGGTCCGCCTCACCTATTTCCTCGTCGGCAGCCGGGTGGCCGCAGACCCGGCCATGACGAAGCGGATCTCGGCCGCCGGGCACGAAGTCGCCAACCACACGTTTTCTCATCCACGACTCGACCGTATGAGCAGCGCCGCGGTCAGGACCGAGGTCAAGAGGACCGACAGGACGCTCACAGCAGCGGTCTCGAGGGCTCCTGAGCTGGTGCGCCCGCCCTTCGGAGCACTCGACAGATCGGCTGCGTCGGCTCTCGGGCGACCAGCCATCATCTGGGACGTCGACACCGGCGATTGGAAGCACAAGGACTCTCATCGGACCGTCTCTGCCGTCAGAGCCGATGCCGGTCCGGGGTCGATCGTCCTCATGCACTCGATCCATCCCACGACGGTCGATGCCGCCCCCGGGGTCTTCAGCACCGTGAAGGACAAAGGACTCCACCCGGTCACCGTCAGCCGGCTGTTCGCGGGGATAGGATTCGAAAAGGGCGGCTCCTACTTCTGCCGCGGCTACGGCGACGAACTGTGCTCGAACCCGGAACATCCCGCGGTGGAGAAGAACTGACCGGTCGCCTCGGTCTGCTGGGTTCAGGTCGCTTCGGAGTCGAAGGGCGCGGTGGCGGAGCGATCGCGCATCACCGACTGAGCCTGGAAGCGTTCGATCGGTGACTGGGGCCGCGGTCGAGAATCGCCAGTCTCGGAATCCTCGACACCGTCTGGGGAGTCTTCGGCACCCGCGTCGATCGACTGAGCGGACTTGTCACTCGACGCAGCCGAGGACTCGCGAAGCTTGGACTCACGGATGGCCGAATCCTCTTCGACGAGGGCCTCACGCACGATCCGACGCGGATCGTACTGACGTGGGTCCAGCTTCTGCCAGTCCACATCGTTGAAGTCGTCCCCGAAGTCGCGCCGCACACTGTCCTTCGCTCCCTCGGCCATGCGCCGCATCTGTCGCACGAGTTCACGCAGCTTCTGCGCGTATTCGGGCAGGCGTTTGGGCCCGATGACGACCAGTACGACTACCACCAGGATCAACATTTCGGTGCCGTTGATACCCAACATGAGAACAAGTCTACCGTGCACCGCAGTATGCTCGACTCACGGTCAGCACAGGATGGAGCGGGCATCACAGGCAGGCTCATCCACTCCACGTGCGACCGGACAACGGCAGCATATTCGGCCGAGGAACAGCAGACTACAGGGAGGCGAGCAGATGGACGAGGTGGTTGTCGAGCGAGTGCTGCGCATCGTCGAACTCGTTCCCGAGGGCCGAGTGGCCACCTACGGCACCGTCGGACTGATCGCCTCCTGCTCGCCGCGCTATGTCGGACGCGTGATGAAGGAATTCGGGTCGAATGTCACCTGGTGGAGGGTCGTCAACGCCGCTGGTGTGCTCCCTGAGGCGCTGTTGCCCACAGCTCGGGAGCACTGGGACGACGAGGCCACTGCGCACACGCATGAGAAGGTGGTCCGCTCGGCCTTCGTCGGCGTCGATGATCTCGAGGAGCTGTGGCGGACCCACGGCACCGATCCCGGGAGCAGTTAGACTTGAAATCAAATGTCAGCCGAAAGCGAGGGTCGATTGTCACGCGAGAATGCCGGTGATCTCACCTTCTCCGAACAGTACAACGGGCCCGACCCGCTCCTGGACGCTGCGCGGGCCCTCTCACACGAGAACGGTCTGGCGTCGGTGTCACAGACGACCGCGTCGACACTGACCCTTTTGGCCCGACTGCTCAGGCCGGTCGCGGCGGTCGAAGTCGGCACGGGTGCGGGAACGTCGACATTGGCGCTGCTGCGAGGCATGCCCAACGCGGGGATCCTGACCTCGATCGACACGAACTCCACGGCTCAGTCCGCGGCCCGTGACCTCATCGACATGGCCGGGATCCGACACAGCCGCCTGCGCCTGATGAGCGGACGCGCCGAAGACGTCCTCCAGCGTCTGGCACCGGGCGCCTATGACATGGTCTTCGTCGATTCTGAGCCGACGAACCTCGAACGCATGATCGAACCGGCACTGCGTCTGCTCGACACCCACGGGCTTCTCGTCATCCATCAGACCCTGCTCAAAGGGGCTGTGGCCGATCCTGTCGACCGTTCCCCGCGCACGCAGGCGGCGCGGGGACTGCTCAATCGTCTGGCCGGACAGGAACGCCTCGAACGCGTCCTGCTGCCCATCGGCCAGGGTCTGCTCATGCTGCAGAAGACCCTGCGCTGAACGGCCGGGGACCTGAGAATGCGAAAACAGCAGAGACTCTGCGGAGTCTCTGCTGTTCGTTCAGCTGGGCTGTTCGTTCAGCTGGGAATGTGTGCTGTGGTGCTCAGAGGCCCAAGGTCTCGGCCAGGGTGTCATGCAGATCTGTGGCTTCGTCTCTGCTGAGTTCGATCACCAGACGGCCTCCGCCCTCGACTGGAAGTCGCATCACCATGCCTCGACCTTCTTTGGTCACTTCCAGAGGTCCGTCGCCGGTGCGGGGTTTCTGGGCTGCCATGTGGGCTCTTCCTTCCGTTGATTCTGCAAAGACGGTTCACGCTCGATGGACCGACTGTTGTACATCGATTATTCCACGATCCGGTCACCGACGGGTAACCCGACCGAATTCTGACACCCGAGCCTGGCTTCTACGGTGGCAGATCCGCCGGTGGGGTGAAGTGCCACAGGTAGGCCACCCAGACGATCTGGAGCAGAATGAATGCGCACAGCAGCGCCGCCCGGTACCCGCGAGAGCGCACCAGAGACAGCGTCAGCGCCATCGGGAACAGCGGCAGCAGAAGTCGCAGGGTTGACGTCTGCGGAGTGAAGAAGATCAGCAGGTAGACGCCGTATGCCAGACAGAAGTACTGCATCGTCCTGCCCATCCTGGCCCCTGCCGGGGAGAAGATCAGTGCCAGCATTCCCGCGATGACGACGAACAGGAGAACCGGTCCCAGCGGGCCGATGAGGCTGTTGGCCTGGGCCAGCCACTGCACCAGGTAGGTCGATTCGCCCGTGTGCCATGCGGCCTCGGTGTCCGTGTACGCGGTGATCGACCCGGTCGCCGACCAGGCATGGACGGGGTGAACCAGCGCCGCGACACACGAGAGCACACCCAAGGTCCACGATCGGGCCACCTCGGCGGCGGGATAGGGGTCTCGCCTGCGATTGGCGAAGCGATCGATGAGGTGCAGCAGCATGAAGAAGGAGAATGCCACACCGATGGGCCGCGACAGGTCCATGAGGAACACGACGGGGATCGCGCTCAGATAGCGGCGTTCGACGATGAGGAGGAGGGCGCCGGCCTGCAGCAGGAGCGTCAGGGATTCCGCATACCCGGTTGAGAAGATGGCAGCCGGTGGGAAGAACACGACGAGGGCCAGACCGGTCAGGGCCTGCCCGGGATCCACATATCTGCGGAACAGCGCGAGGATGACGATGGAGGCGAACCCGGCGGCGATCGTCGAAATGATCGGTGAGATCACCTCGTAGCTCACACCCGTCATGGTCGAGATGTAGTCGACCACCTCGGGATGCAGAGGGTAGAACGCCCACTGATTCTCCATCACCGCTCCGGCCTCGTCGACCGGGAGGCTGCGCGGGTATCCCTCCTCGGCGACGCGGGAGTACCAGCCGCCGTCCCAGAAGTTGAGGAAGTCGTTGAGAGTGGTCGTCACCGGACTCGAGGACCAGTTCGCCGGGTCCTGGCGCTTGAGGACCGCGGCGAAGATCGAGATGCTCACGACTCGTGAGACGAAGTACACTGCCACGGCCTGCACCCACACGGGCAGGGTGAGGAACAATGTGCTCCAGCGGGACAGACGGGAGGAGCTGAAGACTTCAGGGGCGAGGGTGATTCCGGGGAGGTCGTGGGCTCTGCTCATTGCTGCCCGCGTGCGGCTTCCAACTCGAGGATGCGGGTGCGCAGTGCTTCGACCGCGGTGTCGACGTCCTCCATGCGGTAACCACGCAGGGCAGGCCGGAACGACAGTCCCTCGAGGTCCTCAGGCGTGAAGTCGTGAGGCAGCGGCTCCCAGGCGGCGTCGGTCTCCTCAGCGGACTCGGCGGAGAAGACGTTGAATGACGCCGCCAACACGATCACGAGCACGAAGATCGCCGCGGCCACTCCGATCACAATCCACAATGGCATATCGTCATTTTCTCACAGTGGCATCGCCTGCTCAGCGCAGGCCGCGCACGGTGTGTTCGGGTACCGCATCTCCGGTGATCGCCAGGGTCACAGCGAGGGCGTCTGCGGTGGCGCGAACATCGTGGGTGCGGATCATCGCGGCACCCTTGGCTACGGCCAGTGCGGTGGCCGCGATCGTTCCGTGCAGACGGTGGGCCGGTGCCACGTCGCCGATGGCTTCGCCGACGAAGTCCTTGCGGGAGATTGCCAGCAGCACCGGGAAGCCGGTGCGAGTGAAGGTCTCCAGCTCTCGCAGGATCCGCAGCGACTGGTAGGTGTTCTTCCCGAAATCGGGTGTCGGATCGATGATGATCTTCTCAGCCGCAACACCGGCGCTCGCAGCGGCCTCGGCCAAACCGATAACCCCTGCCAGGGTCCGGTCGACAACCTCGCCGGCGGTCAGTCCGTAGCGGTTGCGATGAGCATCGGTGCGCGGCGACAGGCCACCCGTATGGGAGCAGACGAGGCCGACGTCGTTGTCTGCTGCGACGGACGCGAGTTCGGGATCGACACCTGCCCAGGTGTCGTTGAGCAGCCCCGCGCCGGCCGCGCAGGCCGCCTCGGCGACCTCGTGACGCCAGGTGTCGACGCTGATGAGTACGTGCCGATGACTGTGCGCGACGGCTTCGATGACGGGGCAGACACGGTCGATCTCCTCGGCGACGGAGATCTCCCGCCCCCGGCCGGCCCGCACGCCGCCGATGTCGACGATGTGCGCACCGTCGTTCACTGCCGCGTCAACGGCGGCGATGGCTTCGGAGGCGGTGCCTGCGGATTCGTAGAAGGAGTCGGTGGTCCGGTTGATCACTGCCATGACGGCGGGGCTGCCGGCCCGGGCCTGCGCCAGGTGGAACTCGCCGAGGTCGGGGCTCGGTTCCGCTGCACCCCTCACTGCGGCTCTCCCGCGATGGCGGTGCCGATGATGTCGACGACCTCATCGATGTCGTCCGTGAGGGTGAACAGGTTCATGTCTCGGTCACTGATCGTGCCGGAGGCCAACAGAGTCGTCGTCATCCAATCGATGAGGCCCTGCCAGTACGCCGTGCCGAAGAGCACGATCGGGAAGGACGTGACCTTGCCGGTCTGGACCATGGTGAAGGCCTCGAAGAGTTCGTCGAGGGTGCCGAACCCGCCGGGCATGACGACGAATCCCCGGGAGTATTTGAGGAACATCGTCTTGCGGACGAAGAAGTAGCGGAAGTTCACGCCGAGTTCGACGTGGTCATTGAGACCGGATTCGAAGGGCAGCTCGATGCCGAGGCCGATCGAGGCTCCCCCTGCCTCGCCTGCCCCCAGATTGCCGGCCTCCATGATGCCCGGACCGCCGCCGGTGATGATGGCGTTGCCCCTGGCGGAGATGCGCCGCGAGATCTCCCGGGCGTCCTGATATTCCTGCGTGTCCGGACTCAGTCGGGCAGAGCCGAAGATCGACACGGCCGGACCGATCTTCGCCAGGGAGTCGAAGCCCTCGACGAATTCGGCTTGGATCCGCAGCACCCGCCAGGGATCTTCGTGGGTCCAGTCGGATGGCCCACGTGAATCCAGCAGACTCTGGTCCGTGGTCGTCTCCGGCACCTGAGAACCGCGCAGACGCAGAGGTCCCTTGCTGTAGAAGCTCGCGTCGTCATCGCAGGCCGGGTCGCCGGCGGCCGGATCGCCAACGGCGGGATCACCGGTGGGCGAAACGTGGTCTGCCATCGGTCTCAACGCCCCTCAAGGTACTCGCACAGAGTCCGGCTGGCCTGTTCGACCTCTGCAACGGCGACGTGCTCATCCGATTTATGGGCGTAGAGAGGGTTGCCGGGCCCGAAGTTCACGGCGGGCACGCCCAAGGCACTGAACCGCGAGACATCGGTCCATCCCAGCTTCGGGGCAGGTGAGAGCCCCAGGGTGTCGATGAAGTCCTGGGCGATGGCGCGATCGAGGCCGGGCCTGGCGCCTTCTGCGGCATCGGTGACGACGACGTCGAAGCCGGTGAAGAACTCGCGCAGGAAACCCTCCGCCTCGGCCGCGGACCTGCTCGGGGCGAAGCGGTAGTTCACCGCGATCGTGCACGCGTCGGGCACGACATTGCCGGCGACTCCCCCGGAGATCGACACAGCCGACAGAGACTCCCGGTAGTCGAGCCCGTCGACTCTCACGGTCCCGGTTTCGTGCTCGGCGAGACGGCTCAGCACCTGAGCTGCGGCATGGATCGCGTTGACACCCATGAAGGCTCGGGCCGAATGTGCGCGGACTCCCGTCGTCGACACGTTGACCCTGATGGTGCCGTTGCAGCCGCCTTCGACCGAGGCGTTCGAAGGTTCACCGAGGATCGCGAAGTCACCGCTGAGCCAGTCGGGATGGTTCCGGGAGACGCGGCCGAGTCCGTTGAGCGAGGCGTCGACCTCTTCATGGTCGTAGAAGACCCAGCTGACGTCACGGTTCGGCTCACGCAGGGCCGCGGCGGTGACCAGCGCCATTGCGACCCCCGCCTTCATATCGCAGGCGCCCCTCCCCCAGATGACCTCGCCGCCGGCGTCGTCGCCGCCCTCGAATCGTCTGCGCTGCGGCGGCAGGTTGTCTTCGACGGGAACGGTGTCCAGGTGGCCGGCGACGACGATGCGCTCAGCCCGCCCCAACTGGGTGCGGGCCACGATCGTGTCCCCGTCTCGCAGGACCTCCAGATCGGGGCCGGGCCCGGCGCCGATGCGGGCCAGCACCTCGGCGACGGCATCGGTGATCGTCGTCTCGTTGCCGGAGACCGATTCGATGGCGCACAGGCGCCCCGTGAGTTCAGCCGGGTCGACCAAAGCCTCAAAGAGGTAATCGGCGAGGTCACCGCTGGGGGTGAAAACGGATTCGGTCTCAGCAGATGGATCGACAGTCATACCGCTTAGCCTAGTACTGCCGCCACCGACTAGTCTTGGTGGCATGACAGAACGCATAGTTTCCGCACGTGGCTTGGCCACCCTGCACAATGACTCCGTCCTCACCGTCTGGTACCCCACTTTGAGCACCGGAGAGACTCCCGACGCCGCCGAGGCTGCCGCGACCTCTCATTACCACAAGGACGGCCTGGACAACCTTGTCGGGCCAGACGAGGCCAGAGGCACGCATACCGAGGTTGTGACGACGACGATCGACCTCGATGCCGGTCCCGCTTCGGCGGCCGACGCCTACCTGCGTCTGCACGCACTGTCCCATCGCGTGGTCGCTCCCAACGACGTCAACCTCGACGGCGTCTTCGGGCACCTCGCGAATATCGTGTGGACCTCTGCCGGTGCCTGCTCGCCGGAGGACTTCGAGACCACCCGCACGAAACTGCTGGCCAAAGGGCCGGTCGCCGTCTATGGACTCGACAAGTTCCCACGGATGACCGACTTCGTCATTCCCTCCGGTGTGCGCATCGCCGATGCCGACCGTGTCCGCCTCGGCGCGCACCTCGCCGCAGGCACAACCGTCATGCACGAAGGCTTCGTCAACTTCAATGCCGGCACGCTGGGATCGGCGATGGTCGAGGGACGCATCTCCCAGGGCGTTGTCGTCGGAGACGGTTCGGACATCGGCGGCGGTGCTTCGATCATGGGAACGCTTTCCGGCGGCGGCACACACCGCATCTCCATCGGCAACGGCAGCCTGCTCGGCGCGAACTCAGGCGTGGGCATCTCCATCGGCGATGACTGCATCGTCGAGGCTGGCCTCTACATCACCGGCGGCACCCGTGTCACCGTTCCCGGTGAGAACGAAACGGTCGTGAAGGCTTCCGAACTCAGCGGTCAGAACAACATCCTGTTCCGCCGCAACTCCGTCACCGGTACCGTCGAAGCGATCTCACGCTCGTCCAAGGGCATCGAGCTCAACCCCGACCTGCACTGAGCCTCAGGTTTCTGAGTCTCAGTCGGCTCAGTTGCAGTCAACTGAA
>NZ_JAKDJU010000194.1 GCF_030453725.1 Brevibacterium picturae | reverse complement strand
GTCTTCCGCCACCGGACCGCTCCGCAGGCACTAAGGTGGTTGGCGTGAATGAACTACAGCGCGAATATTACGCCTTCATCAACAACATGGATGTCCGCCTCGGCGCGTTCGTCCTCGCCGACCTGCCGGAGACCTTCGACAACGAAGACGGAACCACGGTGAAGTTCCCCAAGGACTTCGGCCCCAAGTCCCTGCCGATGCTCGAGTTCTTCGTCCTCTCCCGCTTCTCCTCCCCCGACGAGGTGATCGACCCGGACAACCGCAGGTTCGTCGAGGGCCTCATCCGCTACCTCGGCGAGACCTATCTGCGTGCGATCGGCGGGGCCTGGGACCACGACGAGGAGACCGGGAACGGGATGCCGTTCATCCGCCCGGACACCGAAGAGGGGCCGCTGAAGGGCGAGCCCATTCCCGTTCTGGCGATCATCCTCGCCGCAGTCGATGCCCGAACCGCCGAAGTGTTCACAGCGGTCCTCGACAAGGCCCGCGAGAACCTGGGCGGCGACGGCTCACCCAAGCGCAACTGCACCGGTCTGGCGATGGGAATGCTCACTGCCGAGAATTCCGACGAGGAAGAGGTCGAGTTCCTCTCCCGCTTCATCGGCACCGTGGAGCCCGGCATTGCCGCTTGGACTCAGGAACAGGCCGACCCGTCCTCGTGGGCGTACGAGCGTGAGAGCCTCGCCCGTCTGGGCAAGCAGGTCAAGGTTCGCTATGACTCGCGTGAGGAGATGATGAGCGAGGAGGAGACTCCGTTCGTCGCGGGCGCAATGCGCTTCATCGGTGAGACGATCCGCAGGATCGGTTTCGGCCAGTGGCGCTACGGCGCGAATCTCGAAGCCGACGATCCTCGCAGCCGACAGCCATTCATCCGGTTCATCATCGGCGACCAGAACCTCGACATGGTTCCCTGGCGTCTGACTCAGACGGCGCTCGAGGACACGGATTCGATTGCCGCGGGCCTCGACACAGTCATCTCGATGCGTGAGGAAGAGGCCGCGAACGAAGAGGCCTCCAACCATGCGGACAGTGCCGAGGCAGAGTCGGACGACGCCGAGACTGCGCCCGACCAGAACTGACCGGCCGCCTGATCACTGAGCCTTCGGTTCAGAGCTGATAGCGGCGGTTGCCGCGCATCCCGTCTGCCGGCGAGCCCGGAGCCAGGTCGATCTGTCTGCGGGCCGGGTTGATCTGCACGGTGACCAAAGTCGCCGACCGGTTCCCATAGGCGGCACCAGGGTCCGGTGTGCAGGACACCGGGGCCTCCCCCGGCCCCGTGGTGAGAATGTCGATCAGCTCGGCCGTCGACTCGGGCCCGCCCGATGATCCGTCTCGACCCGATGTTCCGGCTCGATTGGAGTATTCCTCGATTCGCCGTTCGAGGTGGGCCTGACGCGCCCTTGAGGTCGAGGTCGCGTTGAGCTCGAGGCTTCCGGGGAGGAGGTCCGGGTGGAGGAAGTGGTTCGTGTGCAGCAGGAACCCTTCGCCGGCACCTGTCGACGCACTCGAGTCCTCGGCTCGGCGTTCGCGCTTCTTCGCGTTGGCGATCTCGACCTGGACCACATCGTCGGCGGTGACCACCGTGATAATCGACGAGGACGAGGCCTGCGCCGAGTGGATGATCTCGAGAGCCTCGTCCAGGGTCTCAGCCTTCGACAGCACCCGTTCGAGGATCATGTGGATGGGCACTCCCCCCGACTCGTCGCCTTCGTGCTTGAGGATGTTGAGCAGCACGCCGACGCCTGCTTCGTTGAGCCCGATCTTGCCGAGCATCCCGTATTCTGCGATGCCCACGTGGCGCAGCTGACCGGGCACGGAGCCGGTGTCGTTGATGTGCCAGAGCGTCGAGAAGTCGGCCGCCCAATCCCAGTTCTGGGCCGCGATCGACGCCCCTGGGCGGGTGAAGGTCACGGTCGAACATTCGGTCGCCGAGGCAGGTGCCAGGGTCATGATCTCCGTGCGGGCGATGACTTCCATGAGCTCGTCGATGGAGACCCCGGCGGCCCCGGCCACGGCGGCTAGCTCCTCGGCGGCTTCCGGTGACCACTCCTGGAGTCGTGCGTGACTCGCGGCGGCAGCGGCACGCACGTCCACCTCGGCGATGGACAGGAATTCGAAGTAGCGGCGATAGCCGGCAATCGCGGAGTGGATGCCCGTACGCAGCTCGCGCCCCCGCTGGGCACCGCGTTGGACGTGGTCAGCAGCTCGGGAGGTGAAGACCTCCGGCCTGACCTCGGCGGCAGGAACGTAGTCGGTGCTCACAGGCGACTCCTCAACTCGTGTGGACCCGATTGTCTCATCCCTGCGGGACGAGCGACCCCACTCCCAGGTCGATGTCCAGGTAGTGCATGTGCGCGGCGGTTTCGGCCAGGGCGGCGAACAGGTTGAAGTTGTGCAGCGAATCGAATCCGCGCGACCAGTGCAGCCCCTGCGCGATCGAGTAGACGCTGTGGTCGTCGGTGGCGTCCATGCGCTCGGTGATCTCATCGAGGCGCTGGCGATGATGCTCGATGAGTTCGCGCTTGCGGTCGTGGAGTCCGTGGAAGCGGAACCCATGGGCCGGGAGGACGGCCACATCGGCGTCCAGGTTTCCGATCTTGTCCAGGGAACCGAGATAGTCGCCGAGGCTGTGCGTGATCGCGCCGCTGTCGAGCCCGATGTTCGGGGTGATCGTGGGCAGCACGTGGTCGCCGGAGAACAGCAGCCCGTCCTCGTCGCGGACGAAGACCGAATGTCCGTAGGTGTGGCCCGGTGTCCACAGCGCCCGCAGCGCCCCGGACTCCGTGGGCAGCTGTGATCCGTCGTCGAGGATGGTGATGGCGTCGGGCATGCTGCTCATCAGCAGTGCGAATTCGTTCTTGGAACCGGCACTGCCTTGGGCGTTCTTGCTGCTGTTCTTGGCGCTGACCTGGAGGGCCTCGACTTCGGCCCAGCGATCTTCGGGCACTCCGTAGGCGCGGGCGATATTGATGCTGGGGTCGACCCCGGTGCCCAGGTCCACGCTCTGCGAGAAGAACTGTTTGATCGAGCGCAGGTCCTCGCCGTGCATGGCCACCCACATATCGGGGTTCTTGTGCAGCAGCGCCGGAACCAGTCCGATGTGGTCGCGGTGGTAGTGGGTGATGGCGATTCCGTGCACGTTCGCCACCGTGAATCCCAGGGATTCCAGCGCCGAGGTGAGCGCCAGGTATTGGTCCTTGCCGTCCCAACCGGGATCGATGAGGATCAGACCCGAGCCGTCGGCGATTCCGTAGCAGTAGGTGTAGACGAGCGGGTTGTTCGGGATCGGGACCGGGATCGCCCACACGCCTTCGGCGACCTTCTCCACTGCGGGCAGGACCCGATCCTTCCAGGCCGCCGCCTGTGCTGAGCTGAGTGTTTCGATCGCCATTGCTGAGATTGCCTCTCTTCGTCGAGCATCATGGGCGAGCCCGCCTGGGCCGAACCATCGAGGCCCTTGTACCGTGGGCCCACATTGCCATTGCCGCCCAACTTACTCTCTTTGCGCAGTTACTGAAACGTCGTTCGATAGGCGGGATGGAGCCGACACCACCAGGGAGGACTGCGACTGCGGGAGGGCGGGGCAACCTCGGCGGGTGAGCATTCTCCGCGAGGCGCCGGGCCCACGGACCCGCGACCGCCGACAATCAGCATTCATTTCTACTGGATTCGTTGCGAATGACGCGCATCAGGTGACGTTATCGTTTCATTTCGTGGGAATGGTTTCGTTTTCGGTTGCAGAAGGGATAGCATCTATGGCGCAGATCACTTCTGCACCTGTGCGGAAGCACGGTCGGGTGCAATCGCCACGACATCCGGCAAGACTCATTGGGGAGGATTGATATGGCTGCGTCAGGCTCACTGAAACGCAACCTCGGGCTGTGGTCCATCGTTGGGCTCGGTCTCGGATATATGACGCCGACGGTGGTCTTCGATACGTTCGGAATCGTGTCGGATGAAACCAACGGCGCGGTACCGGCTGCATACCTCGTCGCGCTCATCGTCATGGTGTTCACGGCGTTCAGCTACGGAAAGATGGTCAAGGTCTTCCCCACTGCGGGTTCGGCCTATACCTACACCCGCGAAACCATGAGCCCCGGACTCGGCTTCCTCGTCGGCTGGACCTCACTCATGGACTATCTGCTGCTGCCGATGGTCAACTGCCTCATCGCGCGACTGTATATGGAGTCGCTCGTCCCCGATGCCCCAGCCTGGGTGTGGGTGGTTCTCTACACGGTGATCATGACCGGCATCGTCACCACGTCCATGCGCGGAACGGCCAATTTCAACGCTGTGCTCCTGGTCTTCGCCGTCACCATGGTCGCGCTCTTCTGTGTCGTCGCCATCGTCAACCTGACCAATGGCGAAGGCTCCGGCATCGTCTTCAGCCCCGAGCCCTTCATGCACGAGGGCGTGCACATGTCTGCACTGCTGACCGGCGCCACCGTGGTCTGCTTCTCCTTCATCGGCTTCGACGCCGTGACGATGTACACCAACGAAGCCAAGCATGTGAACATCATGCCCAAGGCGATTCTGCTGACAGTCCTCGCCGGCGGCACCATCTTCCTCGTCGCCAGCTACTTCGCCCAGCAGCTCTTCCCCGACAATTCGCAGTTCAATGTCGTCGACGATCCGCTGCCGGAGATCGGGCTCCTGGCTGGAGGGCCCGTCTTCATGGGCTTCTTCCTCGCTGCCGCCTTCGCTGCCACGGTCGCCTCGGGACTGGCGTCCCATGCGTCGGTGTCGCGAATGATGCTGGTGATGGGCCGCAACGGCGTCCTGCCGCGCAAGGCCTTCGGCTACATCCATCCGAAGACGCACACTCCGATGTTCAACATCATCCTGGTCGGCGCAGTGTGCCTGTTCGCGATGTCGTTCAGCCTCGAGTTCATCTCTGCGCTGATCAACTTCGGTGCCCTCATCGCGTTCACCTTCGTCAACCTCACGGTCATCGCGCACTTCGCATTCCGGACCAAGCAGGTCGTCGATTTCAAGTCCGCATTCAAATACGTGGTGATGCCGGCAATCGGCGCGATCCTCACCGGCGTCCTGTGGGTGAGCCTGCATGAGACCGCCCTCATCGGCGGCGCCATCTGGTTGGCCGTCGGCGTCATCTACCTGGCCGTGCTGACCCGCGGCTTCAAGCGGACGGTCCGCAGCTTCGATGACCCCGAGGCCGACGCAAAGATGTCCGAACCGGAGCCCGCTGAGGAGTAGGGC
>NZ_JAKDJU010000193.1 GCF_030453725.1 Brevibacterium picturae | reverse complement strand
TGACGCTGGGTTTCATCGTGCTGACCGTCCTCGCCGCCGGGCCGGTACGAGTACTGGACTACCAACTCAATCGGCGTTGGCTCTATCTCTTCAATCCCGATCTGGTGTGGTTCGCACAGAACGTGTTGGATCGCATCGCCGGGCAAGCAGTCTGTCTGCCTGTGCTGGCGGCCGTGGCGATCACCCTCGCGTATCGACGCCGATCCTGGCGTCCGATCGGATTCGCGCTGGCAACGGAAGCAGCGTTCTACATCGGCGTCGGGGGTCTGAAAGTTCTCCTGGCACGGCCGTCGACGACCTTGCACGATCCGAGGTTCTTCCAAGGTGGTCTGCTCGACTTGGGTGATCGTGGAATCAGCTACCCCTCTGGGCATTCCTCCGAAGCGATCCTCATCTACGGGGCAGCTGTCTACCTGATCGCCCATTACAGCGGCGCCTCCCAAAGAGTCGTGCACGGACTCAGCTGGGTCGTGGCAGCGATCGCCATGAATTCCGTCGTGGTGTCATTCCTCCTCGGGTGGCACTGGATCACCGACCTCGTCGGCGGCCTCATCGCCGGTGGTCTGTTCCTGCGAATCCTGACGACGCTCGACCAGCGGCTCCTGGACCGGGAGCGAAGGAAGACCTTCCTCGCTGCAACTCTGTGAGCGGCTTCGATCTCGCCCTAGTGCGAACTCCCTGCGGCAGTGCGCTCGAGTCTTTTGCTGAGCTTCAGCCCCCGCTGCGCCCATTCGATCTCACTGCGGGCACGAGCGGCCAAACCTTCGTAGGCGAACTTCTTGTAGGCGATGGTGACTTCACGGTCCGCATCGGCGGTGACCGCCAGACGGCGATTGAGCATCGGGGATTCGAGTGCCTCGATCGTAGCGATCTCGTCCTCCCAGACCTGCAGCTCACTCTTCCAGTGAGCGATATGTTCATTGAGGAATGCGTAGACAGCCGCCTGGTCGGCTGATTCCAGATAGGCGGCTCGCAGGTGGGCGGCATCTCGTGTGCGTTGGTACTTCAGTGGGCCGTTCATCCAGTCGGTGAAGGCACGCTCCCCCGCCTCGGTGACATGGTAGACGCGGCGCATTCCGGCGGATCCACGGGTCTGCTCCTCGGCGACGATGAGCTCTTCCGTCGCCATTTTCCGCAGTTCCGGATAGATCTGCGAATCCGGGGCATGCCAGACGTGGCCGACGGACTGGGAGAACTGCTTCTGCAGCTCGTAGCCGGACATCGGGCCGATGCGCAGCAGAGCCAGGAGTGCACTTCGGAGACTCATCGTGGTTCCTATTCTGTGAATCAGCGAGGCGCCCGGGCGCTCTGCCCGGGCCCCTTCAGACTACAACTCTCAGGCGTCTTGGCCGGTGCGCCACCCGCCACGGTAGGTCTGACGTGCAACGGTCGAATACGGAACGGGGCTGACGACGACGCCGACCTCGGTCTGCTCATGGGGCTCGACCGATGCCTTCGAGGTACCACCGTCGGGCTCGCCCCAGACGACCTTGAGCTCAGCACCCTCGGGAACGTCGGGATTGACCGTGGCCAAGGACAGACCTCGGCGCTCATTGGCCGAATAGCCGGTGAACATCGAGAACCCGACGACATTGCCATCGGCGTCGATGACCGAGTCATAGTTCGCCGAACCGTAGTTGGCCAAGGGCAGATCGAAGTACTTGTAATTCGGTCCATCGACGTTGAGCGGGGAGGCCAACACTTCACCCAAGTCGTCGGCGTCCCAGGCCAGCGTCACCTTCTTGCGCTGCGCTGCCGGATCCATGGCCTCCAGCGCGCTGCGGCCGATGAAGTCGTGGTCGAACTTCACGAACGACCCGTAGCCGAGCTCCCACGGGGTCAGGTAGTAGTCCTCGATGTTGTCGGAGACGAACGACCCGGCCAGTGTGCCGGTCGCTTCATAGCTGTCAGCGCCGAGCCATTCGCGGTATCCACGCTCGGCCTCACCGGAGTAGATGGCCGGCAGCGGCGAGGGGATCCAACCCGACTCCAGGGTGTTCGATGGGTAGGCTCGCGCACCGACGGGCAGGAGACCGAACTCGGCGCCCGCCTCGACGATGGCATCCCTGATCTCATCATGGTCCTGGTAAGGTCCCCAGATCTCGAGGCCGGGGGCACCGGCCATGCCGTGGCGCAGGGTGCGGACCTGTTTGCCGGCGATGGTCATGGTCGACATGTTGAAGAAGCGCAGCTTCTCCAGTTCGCCACCATTGAGCTTCTCGATGATCGCCCAGGCATTGGGGCCCTGGATCTGGAAGCGGTAGTAGCGGCGGCTGACGGCGTGGCCGTATGGCCGCGATGGGGACCGGCGATCGACCTCGATGTCGAGGTTCGCATAGCCGCCGGTCTCACCGTGGTAGAGCAGCCAGTTCGATGCCGGCGAGCGCCCCACGTACACGTACTCGTCCTCGGCCTCATGGAAGAGGATGCCGTCGCCGATGACGTGGCCGGATTCGGTGGTGGGCACGTACTGTTTGGCCTTGTTCACGGCGAACTTGGCCACGGAGTTGATCGCGGTGTCAGAGATCAGGTTGATGGCATCGGAGCCCTTGAGGAACACGTTGTCCATGTGGTGTGACTGGTCGTAGAGGACTGCAGTTTCGCGCCAGGCCTTCTGTTCCTTGATCCAGTTGGTGAAGTCGGCGGGGACGACCGGGTAGATGTAGGAGCCGATCTGCGAATTGCGCAGGTGGTCGACGGCATTGGTCGAATCGAGGATCTGCTGGAGATTGTCGGTCATGGTCGATGAACCTCTCTGTTCTTGTCGCTGTGTGGGTGCTGCTGTGGAGTGGCGACTTGCTGGGTCGTCGGGTATCGCTGTTATGCCTGTGTGGTGAAGTCCTGGACCCATTCGGCTGTGGCCGCGAGTCCGCCGAAGGTGTAGAAGTGGGTCTTCACCCCTGATGTCGCCGAGGTGATGGACTCATATGAGGACAGATCGGTGAGGAATCTGTCCGGTCCGGCTGTGCCGAGGAGGTTCGTCAGTGAGAACCCGTACTTCTTCGCGATTCCCGCACTGGTGCCCACTCCGAAGCGGCGAGCATAGCCCAGGAGTCGCTTGATGCCTGCGGGCCCTGGCGTGCCGATGCGGATGTCGGCCTCGACGCCGTGGCCACGCACCTCGTGGACCCACGCCACGACTGCCTCGGCGTCGAAGGCGAACTGGGTGAGCACGACTTGGCCCAGCCCCTGTTCCGTCAGCGATGCGCTTTTGGCCGACATGTGCTCCCACAGGGTTTGGGTGCTGATGTCGGGATGGCCCTCGGGGTAGCCGGCGATCCCCACCTCGGCCACACCGTATTCCTGCAGGATGCCTGTGCGAATGACCGAGAGCGAATCGGGGTAGGGACCTTCAGGGGTCGCGGGGTCTCCCCCGACGACGAAGACACGGTCACTGGCTCCGGCCTGCTGGAGAGCGTCGAGGAACTCGCGCAGCTCGGTCTCAGACTTCAGTCTGCGAGCCGAGATGTGGGGCACGGGGACGAACCCGAGTTCGAGCACTTCCTTCGCCGCCTCGAGGCGCATCTCGAGGTTCTCATTGCCGAGGAACGTGATGTTGACGCGTGTTCCCTGGGGAATCGCGTGGGCGGCCTGCTGGAGGCCGGGGACGTCTTTGCCGGTCATCTCCAGCGAGAAGTCGTCCAAGACGTTGGTTGCGGTCGATGCCTCCACGTGGTGATTCCTTTCATGAACACTGCGGTGGGTTCGTGAAATCACTATACGCATAGGCATTTACCTATGTCCATAGGTAACTTGATTATTGACATCGCTCGCTGGCGCGGAGGCACGGACGACCATTGCCCGAGCATCTCGGCGCTGATAATGTGCCCATCATCACGTTTTACCTATCTTCATAGGCATCTTGCAACGATGCGGATGCTTATCTCACCACAGAATCGGAGTACGCGGTGGACCTGCGCGAACGACTCAACACCTCTCGAATGTCGACCTATCAGTGGCTGATCGTCGGCATCTGCACCTTCCTCAACGCCCTCGACGGTTACGACGTCCTGGCCATCTCGTTTACCTCGAACCAGGTCAGTGAGGAGTTCTCCCTGTCCGGAACGGCTCTCGGTCTCGTGATGAGCGCCGCGCTGCTCGGGATGGCGATCGGTGCCCTGACCCTGGGACCGGTCGCCGACCGGATCGGACGACGGAACATGACGATCATTGCTCTCATCGTCAATATCTGCGGTCTCTTCCTCTCCGCCACCGCCACCTCGGCGACGGAACTGGGCATCTGGCGCATCGTCACGGGCCTGGGCATCGGCGGCATCCTCGTGGGCACCAATGTCATCTGCGCCGAATACGCCTCACGCAAGCGTCGTGGCCTGGTCATCAGCATCTACACCGCCGGCTACGGAATCGGTGCGGCGCTCGGCGGATCGGTGATGGTCTCACTCATCGCCACCTCCGGATGGCGTTCGGTCTTCATCCTCGGTGGATGCCTGGCCACGCTGTCTCTGGTGCTCGTCCTCTTGCTGGTCCCCGGATCGCCGTCCTATCTCTACAACCGGCGACCGGAGAACGCGGTGAAGAAGCTGACGCTGATCGCCCGCCGGCTGGGCCACACCGAGCCTGTTGATCTGAATGCCACGACCGCGGAGCAGGAGAACAAGGCGGACGATTCCGGTGTACTGGCACTATTCAACCGTCGCAATCGCCGTGTCACCTTCGTCGTCTGGGCAACGTTCTTCATCGTCATGTTCGGCTTCTACTTCGTCAACTCCTGGACCCCACGCCTCATGAACGAATCCGGGCTCACCGACACCTTGTCGATGATCGTCACCGTCGGACTGACCTTGGGAGGAGCCATCGGATCCGTGGCCTTCGGACTGTTCACCTCACGCTGGTCAACCCGCTCGGTGCTGATGAGCTTCTCCGTGCTGGCCGCGATCCTCATGGCCGTCTTCATCTTCACCGCGCAGTGGATCGTGCTGGTCATCGTCGTCGGTGTGCTGGTGGGAATGTTCAGCAACGGCTGCATCGCCGGCCTCTACGTCCTCACTCCGCAGTCCTACTCGTCTTCCCTGCGCTCGACCGGCGTGGGCTGGGGAATCGGCATCGGTCGCTTCGGCGCGATCATCGCCCCGACAGCCACGGGTGCGATGCTCGACGGTGGGTGGAGTCCGCAGGCGATCTACGTCTTCGTCGGTGTTGTCCTCCTCCTGGCGGCGGTCGTGCTGCTGGGTATGCGCGGAGTCGACGTCGAGGCGAACCGGAAGCCGGAG
>NZ_JAKDJU010000035.1 GCF_030453725.1 Brevibacterium picturae | reverse complement strand
TCCTCGGCCGGGTCGACCTCATCGTCAGCGTCGACCTCGTCCGAGGTGTCATCGGAGTCGGCCGGGTCGACCTCATCGTCAGCGTCGACCTCGTCCGAGGTGTCATCGGCTGGCGCTTCCTCAGCAGGAGCATCCTCGACCGGTGCGTCGTCGGTGCTCACAGGGGAGGTTTCGTTGTCCACGTCTTCCACCACTGGTGCAACGCTCGACTCCTCTAGAGCCGCGTTCTGTGTCTCAGGGGTTTCCTGCTCAGGTGAACTGGTATCCGACACCGATCAATTCCTCGCTTCGCGTGTAGTGATTCCCATTTGGGAGTGAAGGGTCTGCAACGTGTTTGAAATCCAAGTGATCACCGCTGGGGGCGATTCACCACAATGGCCACAGCGGGGTTCCGCCGAAGACGAATCCGACGAGCTTGCCGAACACGAGGTCGAGGACCACCACGAAAAGCATCATGAAGAGGATGAAGCCCAGCACGACAAGGGTGTAATTGACCAGTTGCTTACGCGTCGGGGTGACGACCTTCTTCAGCTCCGCAATGACTTCGCGGAAGAACTGCAGAATTCGTCCGAAGAACCCGAGCTGCTTACGACTGGAACCCTTGGGCGCATCTCCAGTCTTCTTTGCCGGTGTGTCGCTCACACGTCCTCACTCGGTCGGTTTCCATTGGGACAGCACAATTGTTCAAGCCCGTCGAGGACGGCATTTCGCCGATAAGACTCAAGCAGATATCAACTGCGCAGGGGTGACAGGACTCGAACCTGCAACCTACGGTTTTGGAGACCGTTGCGCTACCAATTGCGCCACACCCCTTCGATTCGACACCCTCGTCTTCTGTTGCCCGAGACGTGCCCAACCACGAGAAACGAGCATACCGTCTGTGACCGCCGTTAGTCGAACCGGCCGCCGATGCCTGCCGGAATTCGACTGCCCCGATACTCATCCACCCCCGGTCGAGGGCTCCGTCTGCGGCGGCTGAGCGATGAGCGGCACAGGCCGGGGGAAGGTCTTCCAGGGATCGATCGTGACCGTCTTGTCCGGGCTGACCGTGACGATCTGGACGTCGATGGGTCGCTTGGTCCGATTGTCCACGCGCAGGATGCTCAGCTCAGCATCCATCTTCAGCGGCCCCGGGGTCAATGCATTCGCCAGGGCACCACCTGTCGTCGAACTCACATAGCGGACGCCGCTGCCCAGGGTCTCCGGTCCGACTCGTTTGTGCCAGTGGCCGCTGAGGCTGTACTCCGCGCAGCCGGAGCGCAGGGACGGCGCCCCGATCCGCGCATCGTGGATGAGCATGATGTCGAAGTCGTTCGCGCAGGCCTCGGTGCGCAGCCTCTGTGCATACTGATCAGCGGTGAGATCGGTTTCGAGCTGCGGCCCGGACCCGAACACGGTCCGCCGGGGGTCCGGTCCGCCGAAGAACGTCACCCCGCTCATCTCCGCGCTCGAGTCCTCGAGGACCTTCCAGCCCGCGATCCTCGCATGATCCGTGGTCTCTGTCGAGTCGTGGTTGCCCTTGACGATCATCCGCGGCAGCTTCTCGGGCAGCTCGTCGTCGAGCACGTCGAGACAGTAGTTCTCCGCCGAGGTGCCCGTCATCGTCACGTCTCCCCCGTCGATGTAGGCATCGGCGTCGCTCATTCGAGCCACCGCGCCGACCACCCGGGCCATTCCGATGTTGCAGTGCAGATCCGAACCGAACACGAACGTCGACACGTCAGCGTTCAGCGACTGATCGGCCCCCGTCGGTGGAGGCACCGTCCCCCGGTCCGACCAATTGCCCGTCAGCAGACGAGTGGTCCATTGTGTGCGCAGGTTGGCCAGCACCTGGTCGTAGAAGGCGTCATTGTCCTCGGCGAAGCCCTTGACCGCTGTGAACGCGGTATCGATGACCCCGCCGAGGCGGCCCGTGACCTGTGCGCCCGCCAGCGGGGTCCCGTCGAAGGCAGGATCGGCAACGAGAGGTTGGGGACGTGTGAGGACTGCCGTTCCCACACTTGCCAGAACGAGGACCGTGACCAGACCGATGCCGATCAGCTCTTTGCCGACCAGGGCCCTCCCGATTCCGGCCAGCCGCACGGGCCCGAGGATGAAGGCCATCGCCACAGTCACACCGCTGAGGATGCACACTGCAAGGGCCCACCGGACCAGGATCTCCGTGGTCATGCCGTCGACGACCTCGTCGACCTGCGCCTGCGGGGCGGAGAACAGGGAGGCGTAGGAGGCGATGTCGCCGCCCAGCGCGTCGACCGCTCCTCCTCCGACGCCCTCCCCCGTTTCCGAGCCAGAGGCGGGGTCTCTGTCGGATCGCCGTTCGGAAGCACCTGCGTGCGAGTCGACCTCATCTCCTCCGGAGACCGGGATCTGTCCGATGTCAACGGTGAGTCCCAGCCCCAGCGGCAGATATTCATCTGCCGGGACGAGCAGTTTGCCCAGCGGGCCGAAGTCGACGGTCAGCCGGGAGTCGGCTGTGATCTGGTAGCGGGCCTCGTGCGGACCGAAGCTGAGATCTGCGCGTGCGGAGAACAGTGCCCAGGGCAGGGTCACAACTGCGACCACTGCCATGAGGATGAGCAGGGCTGACGTTCTACGAGAGGCTGACACAGGCAACCATCCTAGGGAACAGAATCTACAGAGAGCAGGCGATGAATGTGGGCTCGGGCTCCAAAACGATGCCGAACCTCTCATTCACCCCGCCGACGACTGCGCGTGCGAGTTCGAGCACATCGCCCGTCGCCGCCTGACCGCGGTTGGTCAGGGCCAGGGTGTGTTTGGTCGACAGGCTTGCCCGCCCCTGCCCGACGCTGAAGCCCTTGGCGAATCCGGCGTGTTCGATCAGCCAGGCGGCCGAGGTCTTCGTCCGCCCTTCGATCGTCGCCCCGGTCAGAGGGTCGGTGACCGGGTAGCGGGGTGCCTCGGCCGGCAGCTCGTCGGGGTCAGCGACGATCGGGTTCGTGAAGAACGACCCGGCCGACCAGGTGTCGTGGTCGTCGATGTCGAGGACCATGCCCTTGGACCGGCGCAGGGAGATCACGCTGGTGCGCACCAGCGAGGCCGGTACACTCTCTCCGATCTCGACGTCCAGTGCCGAGGCCAGCTGCGCATAGCGCACCGGCAGGGAGTCCGGGCTGCGCTGGAGGTCGAAGGTCACCGACAGCACCAGGAACTGGGCTGCACCTGTTCTCTGCTGCGCCCGTTTGAGCGCCGAGGTGCGGTAGCCGAATTCGAGTTCGACGGCGCTGAGCTGGCGGACCTGACCGGCGAGGCGGTCGAAGACCTCGACCGAGGTGATGAGTTCGGCGACCTCTGTCCCGTAGGCACCCACATTCTGGATCGGTGTCGCTCCCACGGAGCCGGGAATCCCGGACAGGGCCTCGAGGCCCGAGAGACCGCAGCCGAGGGTGAAGGCGACGAATTCGTCCCAGTTCTCCCCCGCCTCGGCGGTGACACGGGTTTCGGTCTCCGAGGTCTCGGTCATCGTCACACCCTCGGTCGCGACCACGCACACATCGCCGTCGAAGCCGGCGTCGGAGATGAGCAGGTTCGATCCGCCCCCGATGAAGAGGACATCGGCATCGGGGCGCCCAGTCAGGCTCAGAGCGTGTTCGCGGGAGAACTCGATGAGGTCGTCCCTGGTCTCCGCGATGCGCAGATTCCCTGCCGGACCGCCGAGGCCGAACGTCGTGAAGCCTGCCAGGTCCTTCGTCACCGTGAGACTCGGATCTGGGTGCGGCTGAGCACATCCTGGTCCCCGGACTTCACCGTGACGTCGAGGCGGGCGGTTCCCACTGCCGCGTCCACGGCTCCGACGACGGCAGTCATCGACAGGGTGGCGGTCGGGGTCGCCGGTGTACCGGATTCGGCGTCCGGGACGAGCACCGGCGCGGAGAATCGTGTCCGGTAGTCGACGATCGCACCCGGGTCGCCGATCCACTCGACGACGGGGGCGACGACGACAGCCATTGAGAGCATGCCGTGGGCGATGACTCCGTCGAGGCCCACCTCGGTGGCGAATCGTTCGGACCAGTGGATCGGGTTGTGATCGCCCGAGGCGCCGGCGTAGTCGACGAGTGAGGCCCGCGACAGTGGGATCTCGGCTTCGACGACGGTGTCTCCGATGGTCAGTTGGGAGAAGTCGGTGACGCTCATTCTCCGTCTCCTCTCACGACGATGGTCGAGGTCACGGTGACGACCGGCTGTTCGGCGGCGTCGGTGATCTCCGTGCGGGTGGTGATCATGGCGTTGCTGCCGGCCGCCCGCACGCCGTCGACGTGTGTGGTGGCAGCCAGGCTGTCGCCGGCGACGATGGGTCGGGTGATGCTGAACTGCTCCGAACCGTGGACGACCTTGGAGAAGTCGATGCCGGACTCCGGGTCGCTGATGTAGGCCGCTTCGGACTTCTGCGCGATGATCACGGCGAAGGTGGTCGGTGCCACGACGTCGCGATACCCCAGTGCGGTCGCTGCCTCAGACTCGAAGTGGTAGTCGGCCTTCGCATTGGTGGCGAGCGCGAATTCCGCGACCGCCTCCCGCGACACCTCATAGGGGCGTGGCAGAGAATAGCTGGTTCCCTGCTTATCGGTATTCACCGGCATAGTGGCTCTCTTTCGAAAAGTCGTCGTGATCCCAGCCTAGCGGCCCGCCACCACGCGAGAGGAATTCACCGACCGGTGGGTTCGGGCACGGATTTGACCGCGAATTCGCATTGGGTTCACCCAGTTGGTCCACCATCGTCCTCAGCCCTCGAAAACTGGTATATGTTGTCCTCATCACGTTTGACGTTCGGTATTCGACCATCCTCCGAGACGACGAAGACGGACGGCTCAAATGACTGTGAGCAGCAACGCCAGAAGTCTTCACAAGGAGTAGAGCGATGACGAACAGCCCTGCAGACGCAAACACGTCGAAGCCTGCCGCGAAGAAGCGTGTGGTCAAGGACGCGGTCGCGGTTCCGGGCACCGGCCGAGCGGTGAACTCGGCCGAGGGTCCTGCTCTCGATGCTGCCGCTGGTGGCGCACCCGCGGCACCGGCCCCAACCCCCACCTCGGCGACGGATGCGACCGATGTGGAGGTGCATGTCGGCACCGATGCCGCCTACGCGGGCGAGGAGGCCGAACGGGTCCAGATCCGACGGCCCCTGCGCAACATCTCCGAGGTCCGCCACTTCTTCCGCACCAACATCACCCCCATCTATTTCATCGGGGCGACACCATTCAACCTCCTCGGCCTCGACCGGTGGGTCCGCAACTTCTCCTACATCACGTACTACGACGGCTGGGACGGCGGGCATCCACGCGTCTTCTCGCCCCGGTACAAGCCGTTCGTCGAATTCGACAGCGGCGAGGCGATCAACAACTGGCTGCTCCTCAACGCCGAGGTGCGCGCCCATATGACGAACGACGTGCCCCACGGCGAACGGCCCAAGGTCGCCATGGTCTTCTTCGATGAGGAGACCGAGCGCATCTGCCGTGAGCTGGGCTATGACCTCATCCTACCCTCGGCGGATCTGCGCAATCAGCTCGATTCGAAGATCGAGACGACGAAGCTCGGCAATGAGGCCGGCGCCTTCTCCGTGCCCAATGTGCTCACCACGGCGGACACGTATGCGCAGCTGAACAGTGAGGCGGAGAGGGAGAACCTGGGCACCGATCTCGTCGTCCAGACCCCCTACGGCGATTCGGGAAAGACGACGTTCTTCATCGCCGCCGAGGGCGACTGGAACAAGCACAAGCACGACATCATCGGCGAGCAGCTGAAGATCATGAAGCGCATCAACAACACACCCGTGGCGGTGGAGGCCGTGATCACCAGCAGCGGAGTCGTCGTCGGCCCGTTCCTCACAGAATTGGCGGGCTTCGCGGAACTGACCCCCTACAAGGGCGGCTGGTGCGGCAATGAGATGACTCCCGATGTGCTCACGGCCGACCAGCGCACACGGGCCAGGGAACTGGTGCGACGCATGGGTGAGGGGCTGCGCAAGCGCGGTTACCGCGGCTTCTTCGAGGTCGATGTGCTCGTCGATCTCGACACCGACGATGTCTGGCTCGGCGAGCTCAATCCGCGCATCTCCGGCGCCTCGGCGATCACCAATGTCACCGCGGGCGCCTATGCCGACGTCCCGCTGTTCCTGTTCCACCTGCTCGAATACCTCGACGTCGAATTCGATCTCGACGTCGATGAGATCAATGAACGCTGGGAAGAGCTCTCCGGGGCCGATGAGTGGAGCCAGATGGTCATCAAGGAGACCGCTGACATCACCGAGTACATCACCCACTCACCGCTGACCGGTCAGTACTACCTCGACCAGTACGGGACTCTGACCTACAAGCGCGCCGCTCTCGACTGGCATCCTCTGCAGAACGGCAATGAGGTCTTCTTCCTCCGCATCTATGGGGCAGGAGAATACCGGTGGAAGGGTGCCGATCTCGGTGTGCTGGTGACGAAGAATCCGCTGCAGACGAAGGCAGGGGGCCCGAATGCGCTGAGCATCAGGGCCAAGCACTTCATCGATTCGGTCCGTGCGATGTATGCCGGTGTGCCCGTCGCCGAGGAGGACCCCTCCCCCGCATTGGGCGGCCCGGGTGCGAAGGGAGACTGACATCTGCGGTGGTAATCTCGTCACGGACTGCACGAAACGACTGCGAAGAGGTGGAGAGTGACTGAGACGTCACCGGACCAGACCGCGCCCGTCGAGCCTGTCATCGACAAGGACAACTGGCAGGATGCCGACAATGTCCGCTGGTCGTTCCAGCACGTCGATCAGGTGTTGCCCACGACTCCGATCTCGCGCGGGACCGGGCCTGTGGCCGAACTGCCCGTGGCTCTGCAGGACCTGGGCGAGGTCGAAGTGCCCAAGACCGAGTTCTCCGAGGCTCGCAGCGTGCGCAGCGTCATCGAGACCAGCGACACGGATGCGTGGATGGTCATGCACAATGGCACGGTGCTCACCGAGGAGTACTTCTCCACGATGGGCCCGGAGACCGAACACCTCCTGATGTCGGTGAGCAAATCACTCGTCGGCACGGTGGCCGGGGTGCTCGTCGGCGCAGGGGACCTCGATCCGAACCGACGCATCACCGAATACGTACCCGAGCTCGCCTCCTCCGGGTACGCCGGAGCCACGATTCGCCACATTCTCGACATGCGCTCGGGAATCAGGTTCTCCGAGAACTATCTCGACCCGCAGTCCGAGGTCAGACAGATCGAGGAAGCCATCGGCTGGTCGGAGTCGAAGCCCGAGGGCAGTCCGAGCGGAATGTATGAGTTCCTCACCACGCTCGAGTCGAAGTCCGAGCACGGCGGTGTCTATCAGTACCGTTCGTGTGAGACCGATGTGCTCGGCTGGGTATGCGAGAAGATCGCCGGCGAGAGCATGCAGGCGCTCATGTCACGGGTTCTCTGGTCGCGCATCGGAGCCGAACGCGATGCGCTCATCGCCACCGACCAGTACGGCGTGGGAATGTTCGACGGCGGCATCAACACCACGCTGCGCGACCTGGCCCGCTTCGGTTACCTCTATTCGAATCGCGGAGTCTCGCTCACAGGCGAACAGGTGGTGCCGACCTCGTGGGTCGGCGACACACTGACCGGCGATGCTGACATTCGCCAGGCCTTCGCCGACGGCCCCGACGACAATCGGATGCCCGGCGGGATGTATCACAACCAGTTCTGGTTCCCATTCCCGGACTCGCATGCGTTCCTGGCCCTGGGCATCCATGGGCAGATGATCTACATGAATCCGGGAGCCAACTTCGTCGGCGTCAAACTCTCCAGCTGGGGCCTGCCCCAGGATGCGCGCAAACTGTTCCCGACGATCCGGGCCTTCGACGCCCTGGCGAAAGCAATCAGCGCACCAATCGTCGACTGACTTCTCCGGCGCGCTGTGCAGCATGCGGCGGCCCCGTGCTTCAGGTGGCGATTCGCACTGTGCGAAACGGCGAAAACCACAGGCCGACAGCGGCCAGGGCGAAGATCCCAGCGGCGATGATCAGCGCGAGTTCAGAACTCGTGGCGGCGGCCAGCATTCCGGCCGGCGGCGACACGATGACCACGACTGCGCGATTCGTCGATCGCATCGTCGTGTTCGTCCGCGCCTGGAAGCCGTCGGGAGTGATCGACTGCCGGTAGGCCATTTCGTGGGAGTTGCTCAGCCCGATGCCGAATCCGTGGAGGAAGACTCCGACGAAGAGGACGGGCACCGCAACGGCGCTGACCGTTGCCGGCCATGATGAGGCCGAACCAGAAGGCGTCGATGCCGATCTCGTTGAGGAAGTAGTCTGCGGTGACCGCAGCGAGGATAGCTTGTGCGGCGAACCACACATGGGTCCATACGGCGAGATCTCTCAGGCTCGGGGTCGAATAGACCCACTTCAGCCCGGCCCCGATCTCCCGGCGCAGGTTCGGCTGGGCCGAATCATCGGCCTGCGATCGGCTCCGCGACGACCGCGAGCAGCGCACCGCCGATGACCTGCAGGGTCAGGATGGTGATCCAGCTGCCGAATCCCGATACGGTTTCGCCCGCCCAGAACCACCGAAAGGCTCGGGGCAGCTGCGCGCTCATGGCTTCAGGTTAGCAAGGCACTGTCGTTCGAAGTCATAGGCCCAAGTGCGCGATCTCTGCTGCTTGCTGGCCGAGGATCGCTCTGGCGATTGCGTCGCCGATGAGCGGACCCATCGTCAGCCCGCCCGCACCGGATCCGGAAGCCACCCACAGGTCTTGCGCACCGGGGACAGCCCCGGCATAGGGCAACCCGCTCGTGCGTGTGGACATGGGCCTGACTCCGACTCTCGTCTCCACCACCGTGGCCTCTGCGAGTCCGGGAGCGATCCTCAGCGCATCGGAAAGCACCTGATGCTGCCCCGCAGCTGTTGCGCGCACGTCGAATCCGACACCGTCCTCACGGGTAGCGCCGATGACGACTCTGCCTCCGTCGAAGGGAGTGATGTAGTGGTGGTCGAGCGGGTGCACAGTCGGCCATGGCGAGGTGTTGATCCCGTGCAGACCCAGGTGAATCAGCTGTCCTCGCTGTGCGGTGATCGCCACGCTATGACCAAGCCGCTGCAGCATCTCCGTGCTCCGGGCTCCACCCGCGACGACGATGGCGTCGAAGTCCTCCGTCGCCGAGGTGGTCCCCACCTTCCACGTGCCACCTCGGTGTCCGGTGGAGATGGTTCTCGCCGAATCGTGCACAAGCCGGGCGCCGTAGGCGTGCGCTCCGGTCAGAATGGCATCGCGCAGGGTACGACCATCGACTCGACCGCCCCCGGTGATGAACAGGCCTGTCATCTCCGGGGCGATCGGCGGGAAGATCTCGCGCAGATTCGCAGAGTCCATGTCGTGGACCTCGCCGGCAACGGACCCGGCACCTGCGACACGATCACGGATGAGTCGGGCCGCCTCGGCGAGCACGACAGGATCTGAGTTGACGACGAGCGCACCGGATCTGCGGTATCCGAGATCGGGGATCCCCAGAGCGCTGAGGCGATTGAGGAAGTCCGGGTAGAAGTTGCCTCCGGCGGCATAAGTCTCGTAGTAGGCGCCGGTGCTCGTCGAGACCCAGGGGGCAATGATGCCGGCGCTGGCGGCGGTCGCCTGACCGTTCATGGCATCGTCGAAGATGGTGACGCTGACCTCGCGTGAGGCCAGGCCGAAAGCGACCGAGGCGCCTGCGATTCCGCCGCCGATGACGGCAACTCGAGCTGATGTGTCGGTCACGGCAGTGCGTCTCCTCTGACGGGTGCAGACCTTGCATGGCGGCTGTTGATCACTTCGAGCCTACGCCATCCCCCACCCTCGCTCAGCCCTCCCGTCACTGCCGATACTTCCCGCTCGCGCCACGCACACCCGGCAATAACGCACTGCGCCCCGCCAGCCTCTATTCCTACACGTGCAACGGGAGGAACAGAGACTGGCGGGGCGTAATACTGACTCGGCTCAGGTGCCGGAGTGGGATTCGCTCCTGACCTGATCACGGGCCTCATGCAGCATGGCCTCGCGAGTCGCGAGCTTCACACGCTCACGCCCCTCGGCTTCGCCCAATGCCTTCTCCGCGGTCTCCAGCCGGTGGTAGCCCTCCCAGTCCGCGTAGTCGACGCCCTTGGAGTCGAGGAGTTCGACGATCGAGTCCTCATCGGGGAACAGCGGTTCGGTGAGTACGCCGGCGGCGCGGTCATCGAGGATGTGCCCGATCGTCTCGAGGGCATCGCCCTTCGTATGTCCGATGAGTCCGACAGGACCGCGCTTGATCCACCCTGTTGCGTAGACGCCCTGGACGACATCGGCCTCAGCAGCCGAGGCCTGCTCTCCTGTGTCCACGACGCGTCCCTCGTGATTCGGGATCACACGTTTGGCCTCGTCGAAGGGCAGCTGCGGCAGAGGCGTGCCGGCATAGCCGACGGCGCGATAGACGGCTGTGACGTCCCAGTCGATGAACTCTCCCGTGCCCGTGACTCTCCCGGTGCCGTCCAATTCCTGGCGTTCCGTGCGCAGGCCGGTCACAGCATCCTCGCCGAGGATGGCCACCGGCGCGTGGAGGAAGTGCAGGTGCAGACGGCGATTGGCACCCACCGGTTCACGCATCGTGAAGTCGGTCAGCGTCTTGGCAACCTGTTTGACCTGGTTGCTCGACTCGATCGCGGCCATCGATCCCTCATCGAACTCGAAGTCCTCGGGATAGACGATGAGATCGACGTCCTTGACCTGGCCCAGTTCCCGCAGCTCCAAGGGAGTGAACTTCGCCTGCGCAGGACCACGCCGCCCGAACACGTGCACGTCGGTGACCTGCGAGGACTTCAGACCCTCGTAGACATGATCAGGGATCTCGGTCGTGTGCATGTCATCGGCCTGCTTCGCCAGCACACGTGCCACGTCCAAAGCGACGTTGCCGTTGCCGATGACCGCAACCTTCTCCGCATCCAACGGCCACGTCTGGGCAACATCCGGATGCGAGTCGTACCAGTTGACGAAATCAGCCGCACCATACGACCCCGGCAGGTCCACTCCGGGCAGGTTCAACGAGGCATCGATGAAGCAGCCGGTGGAGAAGATCACCGCATCATAGCGGTCCGTCAATTCCCCCAGGCTGATATCGGCACCGTACTCGACATTCGAGAACAGACGAATATCTCCCCGGTCGAGGACCTTGATCAAAGCGTTGATGATGCCCTTGATCCGCGGATGATCCGGAGCCACCCCATAACGGACCAACCCGAACGGAGTCGGCAACCGGTCGAAGAGATCGATGCTGATCTCGAAGTCACGCTCAGCCTTGGTCAATAGATCAGCCGCATAGATGCCGGCAGGACCGGCACCGATGATGGCCACACGGAACGGATTCGTCGTCATAGTTCTCCTCAGTTGTCTACTGGGTCAGTCAGTCGTTGTCTGTGTTCTGCGGTGGCAGTGCCGCGATGAGGGGATGGTCGCCGTCGATGACTCCGTGCGCGGCCGCTCCGCCCGGGGATCCGATGGTGTCGAAGAAGTCGACGTTCGCAGAGTAGTAGGCTTCCCATTCGTCGGGGACGTCATCTTCGTAGAAGATGGCCTCGACGGGGCAGACGGGTTCGCAGGCGCCGCAGTCGACGCACTCGTCGGGATGGATGTAGAGGGAACGAGCGCCCTCGTAGATGCAGTCGACGGGGCATTCGTCGATGCAGGCACGGTCTTTCAAGTCCACGCAGGGCTGGGCGATGATGTAGGTCATGGGTTCCTCGTGAGTTCTGGCTCGGATGCTTCCGCCTGTGCGAAGGCACCAATGGCGTAGGGGCTGCGGGTCACGACATCGCCGGCGACGACGATGGCCGGCGAGCGCACACCTCGGCGTGCAGCTTGAGACGCGATCGTGTTCAGCGTCCCGATCGTCACCCTCTGTCCGGAACCGAACCCGTCTTCGATGATGGCGACGGGGCAGTCGCTTCCGCGGGCGCCTCGGGCCAGGATCATCGCCGAATGCGCCAGTGTGCCGATGCCCATGAGCACGACGACGGTGTGGTCGCGTCCTCCCCCGAGTTCGGAGAGCTGATCGTGGCCGGTGATGACTGTGTACGCGGTGGCCAGTCCCCTGTGAGTCAGCGGGATTCCGGCAACGGCGGGAACCGAGTTCGCACTCGTGACTCCCGGCACCACCTGCACGTCGACGCCGGCTTCGTGGCAGTGGGCGAGCTCTTCGCCGCCGCGGCCGAAGACGAACGGGTCTCCGCCCTTGAGTCGGACCACACGGCGCCCGGCGCGAGCCTGTTCGACGAGGATCTCATTGATCCGCTGCTGCGGAACCGGATGGTGTCCCGGGGTCTTGCCGACGTCGATGATCTCGGCGTCGAGTGAATCCCCGCGCTCGGTCTCGAGCTGGTCGATGACCGAACGCGCGCCGAGGCGGTCGGCGACGATGACCTCGGCCGCTTCCAACGCGCGCAGGCCTTTGACGGTCAGCAGGCCGAGATCACCGGGTCCCGCACCGATGAGCAGCACGCTGCCCGTTGCCTGACGAGTGAAGAGACTCATGACACTTCGTCCTCGGGAGTGTGGATTCCTGCGGCCACGGTGGACCCGGTCTGCGGATCGATGATGAGGAAACCGCCTGCGCGTCCGTGCTCGCGGAAGTCCGCGATCGGCAGAGCGGTGGCCAGCTTCACCTCGGCGGTGCCGATGTCGTTGCCGGCGAGCACCTCGGCGGGTTCGGATCCTGAGGTCAGCAGGTTTTGCTTCGATTCGATCGTCACGATCGCCTTGACCGTCGAGGTGCCGGCCTTGACGAGCACCCGGTCACCGGAGCGCAGTCCCTCGGAGGTGAAGGGGAAGACCTCGGCCCGCAGAGCCTTGCGAGGTTCGGGCAGGCTTCCGGCAGCGGCGAGGACGCTGCCGCGCGCGGTATCGATGTCATCGGCCAGACGCAGCGCCACGGACAGCGGTGCGCCCGCGGTCTCCAGCGGGCCATCTGCCGTATCGATGCCGACCACAGTGGTCCGCAGACCGGCCGGATGAACGTCGATCTCATCGCCGAGGCGGATCCGTCCTGAGGTGACTTGGCCGGTCACCGCGCGGTAGTCGCGGAACTCATCGGGGTCGAGTCCCGGTGCCAGGCCGCCCTGCGGGCGCAGCACGGACTGCACGTCGAGGCGGAAGGGCTCGAGATCGGCCGTGTCCTCTTCCTTGCTGGGCAGGTTCTCGAGCAGCTCCAGCAGCGCGGGACCCTGGTACCAAGGCGTGTTCGCCGAAGCCTCGGCCACATTGTCACCAGCCAGTGCAGAGACCGGGATCAGATGAGCCGAGTCGAGACCGATCTCAGCCGTCAGTGCTTCGATCTCGGCCTTCACCTTCGCGTACGCCACCTGATCGTAGTCGAGGAGGTCGATCTTGTTGACCGCTAGGATGACGTGCCCGATGCCAAGACGGTGGACGACTGTGAGGTGGCGTCGGGTCTGTTCCGTGGCTCCGGTGCGCGCGTCGATGAGGACGACGACGGCATCGGCAGTCGTCGCCCCGGTGACCATGTTCCGGGTGTACTGGACGTGTCCGGGGCAGTCGGCGAGGATGAACGACCGTTTGTCGGTGGCGAAGTAGCGGTAGGCGACGTCGATCGTGATGCCCTGTTCCCGTTCGGCCCGCAGGCCGTCGGTGAGCAGGGCGAAGTCGAATTCGCCGCCGGCGAAGCCGCGTTCGGCACTGGTGCGCGTCACGGCCTCGAGCTGGTCGGCGAGGATTGCCTTCGCATCGTGGAGGAGTCGACCCACGAGCGTCGATTTGCCGTCGTCGACGGAGCCGGCCGTGGCGAAGCGCAGCAGCGTCTTCGTCTGCGTGGCAGCGGTGGTGTCTGGTGTCGTGGTCATCAGAAGTATCCGTCCTTCTTGCGGTCTTCCATCGCCGCGGCCGAGATCCGGTCGTCGGCGCGGGTCGCTCCGCGTTCTGTCACAGTGGTCACAGCCACCTCGGCGAGGACCGAGGAGATGTCGTCGGCGTCGGATTCCACGGCGCCCGTGCAGCTCATGTCGCCGACGGTGCGGTAGCGCACCGACTTGCGGATGACGGACTCGTCGGGCCGCGGGGCCGAGAACTCACCCGTTGACCACCACATGCCGTCGCGCTGGAAGACCTCGCGCTCGTGGGCATAGTAGAGGTTGGGCAGGGCGATGTTCTCCCGGGCGATGTAGCTCCACACATCGAGTTCGGTGAAGTTCGAGATGGGGAACACGCGCACGTGCTCGCCATTGACGTGGCGACCGTTGTAGAGGTTCCACAGTTCGGGGCGCTGGTTGCTCGGATCCCACTGGCCGAATTCGTCGCGCAGGGAGAAGATGCGCTCCTTGGCGCGGGCCTTGTCCTCGTCACGGCGGGCGCCGCCGAAGACGGCGTCGTATCCGCCCTCGGCGATCGCGTCGATGAGCGGCTGGGTCTGCAGGGTGTTGCGGGTTCCATCGGCGCGTTCGCGCAGGCGGCCGTCGTCGATGTAGTCCTGGACCTTCGCCACGGACAGTTCGATGCCGTAGCGCGCGGCGGTCTCATCACGGAACTTCAGGATCTCCGGGAAATTGTGGCCGGTGTCGATGTGGAGGAGACCGAAGGGGATCTTGGCCGGCCAGAAGGCCTTGGCGACCAGGTGGAGGACGGTGACGGAGTCCTTGCCGCCGGAGAACAGCAGCACGGGCTTCTCGAATTCGGCGGCGACCTCGCGGATGATGTGGATCGCTTCGGATTCGAGGACGTCGAGGGTGGACAGTGGTGTGTGATCGATGCTCATACGTGCAGCCCGCATTCTGTTTTGTTGGTGCCCGCCCAGCGGCCGGCACGGGGGTCCTCTCCCTCGGCCACGGGTTGGGTGCAGGGCTGGCATCCGATGGACGGATATCCCTGCGACAGCAGTGGATTGACCGGCACGTCGAAGGCGCCGGAGTAGTCGAGGAGATCGTCGAATGACCAGGCTGCGACGGGGTTGATCTTGACCAGTCCGTTCTTCTCATCGAAGGTCACCAGCGGTGTGTTCGCGCGGGTCGGTGCTTCGTCCCGGCGGACTCCGGTGAACCAGAGTTCGTAGCCGGCCAAAGACTTCTTCAGAGGTGCGACCTTGCGCCGCGCGCAGCACAGTCCCGGGTCGCGGTTGAACAGCTCGGCACCGAATTGGGCATCCTGCTGGGCCACGGTCTGCTCCGGGAGGACGTCGACGATGTTGACGTCGACCTTCCTGGCCACCTCGTCGCGGGTCGAATAGGTCTCCGCGAAGTGATAGCCGGTGTCGAGGAAGAGCACGTCGACGCCGGGCAGGTACTGGGCGACGTAGTGCGGCAGAGCCGCATCGGCCATCGAGCAGGCCACCGCGCAGGTGGAAGTGTCGAAGTTCTGCGACACCCACCTGATGACATCGGCAGGGTTGGCCTCCGCCACACCGTTGTCTGGATCACCCGCGAGTTCCTTCGCTCCCGCCTCGGCGAGGGCCTTGAGTTCGTCGACGCTGCGACGGTGACGGGTGGGCGTGGGCAGTGCTGCTTCGGTTCGGGTTTCCGTGGTGCTCATACCAGCTCCTCGTCTTCGACTCGATGTGCCCATTCGGAGAACGTCTCGTTCTCACCGCGACCGTTGAGAAAGCGGCGGACGAGCTTCTCGACGTAGTCGCTGAGATTGTCGGCGGTGACCTTGAGGCCGCGGACAGTGCGGCCGAGTCCCGCTTCGTCTCGGTCCTTCGACGCCAGTCCGCCGCCGACGTGGACCTGAAATCCCGGCGACTGGATGCCGTCGTCGGTGGTCACCAGCTGACCCTTGAGTCCGATGTCGGCGGTCTGGATGCGTGCGCATGAGTTCGGGCAGCCGTTGAGGTGCAGGCTGATGGGATGGGGCAGGTCGATGCCGGCGAGGCGCTCTTCGAGCTTCGCCACGGCATCGGCCGCGGTCTGCTTGGTCTCGACGATGGCGAGCTTGCAGTAGTCGATGCCGGTGCAGGCCATCGTCGACCGGCGGAACAGGTCCTTCCGGCTGGACAGGCCCAGGGCGTCAAGACCCGCGACGACCTCATCGATGTCCTTCTCCTCGATGTCGAGGAGCAGGATCTTCTGGTGCGGAGTGGTGCGCAGCCTCGTCGACCCGAACTTCTCCGCGAGGTCGGCGAGCTGCCCGAGCAAAGTGCCCGACGCCCGTCCGGCGATGAGGCTGACTCCGATGTAGTACTTTCCGTCAGCCTGCTTGTGGATGCCCACGTGGTCGCCTGCGGTGGCTGGCTTGTCCGGGGCGGGACCATCGGCGAGCTTGTATCCCAGGTATTCATCCTCGAGGATGTCGCGGAACTTCTCGGTGCCCCAGTCGGCGAGCAGGAACTTCATGCGTGCCTTGTTGCGCAGGCGGCGATAACCGTAGTCACGGAAGATCTCCGTGACGCCGAGCCAGGTCTCGACGACCTGATCAGGGGCGACCCAGGTACCGAGTCTTTCGGCGAACCGCGGAACAGTCGACAGGGCTCCGCCGACCCAGAGGTCGTAGCCGATGCCCTTCTCCGGATGTTCGACGGCGACGAAGGAGCAGTCGTTGATCTCGTGAACGACATCCTGGCTGGGATGACCGGTGATCGCGGTCTTGTACTTGCGTGGCAGGTTGGACAGGCTCGGGTCCCCGATGTACCTGCGAGAGATCTCTTCGATCGCCGGTGTCGGATCGATGAGCTCGTCTGCGGCAACGCCGGCTACCGGGGAACCGAGGATGACGCGCGGAACATCGCCGCAGGCCTCCGTCGTCTGCAGTCCCACGGCTTCGAGTCGTTCCCAGATCTCGGGGACGTTCTCGATCTCGATCCAGTGAAGTTGGACGTTCTGCCGGTCGGTGACATCGGCGCTGCCGCGACCGAATTCGTTGGAGATCTCTGCGATCGTGCGCAACTGCTCGGTCGTCAGCTTGCCTCCGTCGATGCGGACCCTGAGCATAAAGTATTCGTCTTCGAGCTCGTGGGGTTCGAGGGTGGCCGTGCGGCCGCCGTCGATGCCTGGTTTGCGCTGGGTGTAGAGACCCCACCAGCGGAAGCGGGCGTGCAGGTCCTCATCGGTGATCGAGGAGAAGCCGTTCTTCGAATACGTCTCTTCGATGCGTGCGCGCACATTGAGTCCGTTGTCCGCCGCCTTGTCGATCTCGTTTTTGTTCAACGGTTCCTGACCGTCGACCTTCCACTGGCCATTGGGCTTCTTCGGCCTGGCGGACTTCACTGAGGCCCGCGAATTCGGGCCCTTCTTGATTTCATCTACCTGTGCGGACACGATCGTCTCCAAACGCTGCGGTGAACCTTTGGTGAGTCACGCTACAAGAAACACGGATTGCTCAACAAATCGTCTCACTCAGCGCCGTCATTTCATGACGCAGTCCGTCACAATTCGCACTGCGACGATCCGGGGCCAAGAGGAAAGAGCCGAGTCAGAGAGCCGAGATGATCCGATCGCGAACGATGTCGACCAGCAATGACGGGGTTCTCGCACCCTCATAGAGCAGTGGCGGGGCGAGGAAATCAGACGAATCGGCAATGATCGTCTCGGTCAGATCCTGGAAGAATCCCGGCGCCAGGAGATAGCTTGAGAGCACTACTCGACCCCCGGCCCGACGTTTCTGCTCAACAATATCTCGGAGTCGTTCTCCCCCGCCGGCGTGGAAGCCCACGGAGACGGGCCGCGAGAGCTCACAAGACAGAGAATCGGCCATCTCCAGGCAGGCCACGTTCGCCCTGTCATCACTCGAGCCTGCGGCCGCAAGCACCACGTGGTCACCCACGTCGAGGCGAGGAAGGCGTTCGGCCAGGATCCGTGCCAGGCGCGGGTCCGGACCCAGAGTCGCAGCCAGGCGAATATCGGCCCCGGCGCCGCCGCCGGCCTCGCGGATGGCCTCGACCAGGTCGACGTGCACGTGATAGCCGGGTGAGAGCAGGAGCGGCACGAGGATGATCGGTCTCTCACGCGGCAGTGCTGCCAGCACCTCGGCGACGTCGGGGTGCTGCACATCCACATGACCGAGCATGACCTCGTCGGCCAGCCCACGGGCGCGCAGATCGTCGGTGACATCCTGGGCGAGCGCCTCGATGACCGCACTCCCCTCTGCCGACGACGTACCGTGGGAGATGAGGCCGATCGCAGGCTGCGGCATTCAGATCACCTCCAGCGGCATCGGCGCGGTCGGTGCGGGAAAGGCCGAGTCGATGTCGGCGAGATCCCGGCTCGTGAGCTCGAGTTCAGCCGCTTCGGCATTCGTGCGCACATGCTCGGGGGTGGATGCCTTCGGGATCGCGATGACGTCACCGGAGCGGATCGCCCAGGCCAACAGCATCTGGGCTGTGGTGGCATCGTGACGGTCGGCCACCTCGGCGAGGGTGGGATCGTCGAGCAGTCGACCCTGCTCGACGGGAGAGTACGCCATCGTCGTGATGTGCGGCCGGCTGCGGCGATGGGTGGGGAGGAGATCGAATTCCGGGCCGCGCCGGGAGGGATTGAGCAGGATCTGGTTGACCAGGGGCACGGAGGACAGCGCCCCGATCTCGGCCGGGTCGAAGTTGCTCACGCCCCAGGCTCCGATGAGTCCCCGGTCGCGAAGTCGTTCGAAGGCGGCAATCGTGTCATCGACAGGATGAGCACCCGGCCAGTGCAGAAGGTAGAGGTCGATGTGCTCGGTGCCGAGGACGGCCAGCGACTGTTCGCAGGCTTCGATGGTTCCGGACTCCGAGGCGTTCGTCGGCAGCACCTTGTCGACGAGGAAGACCTCATCGCGGACTGGTGCGATCGCCTCCCCCACGAGGCTCTCGGAACGCCCGGATCCGTACATCTGGGCGGTGTCGACGAGCGTCATGCCCAGCTCGATGCCCTCTCGCAATGATGCGATCTCAATCTTTCGCTGCGCGGGTTCATCGCCGATGTGCCAGGTGCCCTGGCCCAGGAGCGGAAGGTTTGTGCCATCGGCCAGCGTCGTCGTGGGGATCATCCGGTCATCGTAGTCGAGGCGCGGCCGCTGATGAACGTGCGGCGTCATGTGCCTGGATCGACACATGTGTCTCCGGATGTGAACAGCCGAATCCCTCGCCGGAGGCGATGTGATGGCAGAATCGACTGCGTACGAACGACGCCCGTGATCACCAGATGATCCCTCATAGGGCACCACCGACCTTCTACGAGGAGTATGACGATGAGACCGATGCCCCAGGCAGCCCTCTCGCCCCGCACGATCACCGCCGCTGCCGGTGTCGCTCTCGCCCTGGCCCTCACCGGCTGCGGCGGGGCACAGACCGACAGCGAGCCGAAGAAGACCGACGAGGCTGCCCAAGGCGACTCCGGCGGCATGCAGGGCACAGCTGCGCCGAGTGAGTCCGCGGGCGCGTCGGCGGCCGATCAGAGCGAGTCGGCCGAGTCCGAACCCAACGAGTCCACATCAGACGATCCCTTCGCCGATGCCGCGAAGGCCACATCATGGGCCAGTGATAGCGGGATCAAGGTCGACAAAGAAGGTGACGGTGTCATTCCAACGGCATCCCTTGAGGCTGACCTCGACGATCTGTTCACGAACAAGTTCGACATGAAGGTCACGAAGGTCAAATGCCGTGACGATATGAAGGTCATGGATTGGTGGGGGCTGACAAGCTGCGAGGTCCACACGAAGAAGAAGACCTACTTCGGGTCGATGACACTCGTCGACCACAAGGACAATATGATCAAGTACGAGGTCAAGTTCCCCGGCGTCGACAAGAGCGAAGTCGACTTCTAGGAGCCGTTGGTCGCCTCGCGGCTGCGGACGGTTGCACAGTCCCACCAGTCCAGCGCCCGGAGGGCCTGGAACGTCACCCATTTCGAGGGCTCACCACTCGGCGCATCGACGCGGAACCAGACATCACCGTCGGGTCGACGCTGAGACCGAATGTTCTCGATGGCTTCGGTCATCCGCAGGTCGGGTCACCTCGCATCTGCCAAAGCGCCCTCCCGGAAGCAGTCCGCAGCGGCGAGGACGTGGAAGTGGGCCCGCTGATTTCCCACGTTGAGCAGTTGATGTGAGGCAGTCCACATCCGCAGCGGGACTCCACGAGCGGTGACGCCGACATGACGTGACGGTGAATTGAGGGCAAATCCGTGGGACAACGGCGGTATCGGGCACGCATTTGGCAGGTAATCTTGTCTCACTATGAAGAAAGAACGCTCACCTCGACAGCGCAGTCGCAGAGAAGCCCTCATCGTCCTGGCCGTCGCACTGACCATCCACGCCGGCTTCAAACTGCTCGGCTGGGGTTCACAGGACCTGTCATGGTCGCAGGTCATCCTGGTCGCTCCCGTATCCGCTGCCGTCTACTGGGCGCTGAGCAGTTCATTTCGGAAGTTCGTCGAGGAGGACGTCACTGCGAAACCGCCGAAGTCAGGCCTGAATCGCAAAGAACCCCCACCCGGCGGATGGAGGTTCTTCGGAAGTGAGTAGCGGGAGGGGGACTCGATCCCCCGACCTCACGATTAGAGGATTCACCACTGAGGCTACTTTCGCCCAGCTAATCGGTGATCATATTTCGCTCGCTGGTGGACAACTACTCGCTGCCGCCTGGAGTAAAGCTCTAGTCGATCTTCTCGCCGAAGAGGTCGGACGATGACGGCCAAACATCTCACGGTCGGCTCGGTACGATCGATGCTCACTCGGGCCGGAATCGATCACTCAGCCTTAACTTTCGCTCTCATCGACAGGTCAGGTATGCATATCAGCGGTATATACGAGGGCCAGCGCGTTGAGGAAATGGACGTTCGAATCACCGGAGACCCAACCGCCAGGCGAGAAGCTCGAACAGTGCTCGGAGAGCGAGGACTCTGGCTAACACCGACCCGCGAATACGATGACTGGAGCCGCGGTGCTATGCCAGTAGTAGCGCGAGTATAGTGCCATGTCAGTGCCGAGTAGTAACGTATGTCACTTAGCACCAGCACAAAAGGCAAGGAGACGCGAACATGGACATCGGAGTCATCGTGGCGTTATTACTCGCCGGGTTTCTGCTTGTCGGAATCCTCGGAAGTGCCGTCAGGCTGGCGTTCTTCGCCTGCGCTGCACTAGCCGTCGCCTCCTTCCTTCAGATCTTCCTGGTCGAGTCTTCCGGTCCGCTCTGGCTCGCCGCGATCGGCGGCACTCTAGGCTTCTTCATCTTCGGGGCCCTGTCTGCACGACCCCGGCAGTAGGACAGCTAGTCGCTAATGCTAAAAACAATCTCACTTCCCCTAATCGAAAGTGAGATTCCATGTCCGTCCACGATCTTTCCAAGCCCCACCAGGCACTTCACGACTCATTCACCACGTCCCTTTCTAACTATCGGGACTGATGCAGGGTTAGGTGACATCTAATCTGGCTTGTTCATAGGCAAGCCTGGAAGGATAGACACCATGCCACAGCCCTACCCGAAAGAATTCCGCGACGACGTCATCCGCGTCGTCCAGACCAGGGATTCCAAGACGACGATCGGACAGATCGCCAAGGACTTCGGAGTCCACGAAGGCACCATCAACAAATGGCTCCGCCAAGCAGAAATCGATGCCGGCAACAAACCCGGCAACACCAGCGACGAGTCCGCCGAACTACGAGAGATGCGTCGGCGCAATCGTCTGCTTGAGCAGGAGAACGAGGTCCTGCGCCGCGCGGCCGCGTATCTGTCACAGGCGAATCTGCCGTCAAAAGGCTCTACCCGCTCGTGAGAGAGCTCGCCGCCGA
>NZ_JAKDJU010000192.1 GCF_030453725.1 Brevibacterium picturae | reverse complement strand
AGAGCAGACCGAGGGTGTTGAGGTGATCGATGTTCGGGTTCGTCTCGTCCCCGCCGGCCTCGATGAGGCAGACCTTTTTGCCAGCGTCGATGAGTCTGCGCGCGATCACGCAGCCGGAGGATCCCGCGCCGACGATCACATAGTCGAAGTGCTCGGTGGGGAAGTTTTCGCTGTGCTCGGTGATCGAGTCCGGCTGACTGACTGTGCGGTTATCGTCGGTGGCGTTCATGACGTCAGACTAGTGACCTGGTTCACTGCCCGATAGGGGTGGGTGGGACCTCTGCGCGCACAAGCAAGACGAGTCACCTCTCGTGCGCGCAGGGTCAATGCGCACACGAGTGATTCTTCTGGTTTTGGGGAGCGGACAGCCACACTGCCTCGGCGGTCAAAGCCCTATAGTGGCCATCAAATCACCAGATCAACCAACACAGGAGGCGCAATGCTGTTCGTTGCACGCATGGACGTCGTATTCCCCGAATCGATGACCGACGAGACCAAAGCCGATTTCCAGGTCAAGGAGAAGGCCTATTCGGCTGACCTCCAGGAGCGCGGAATCATGAAGGGCATCTGGCGTATCGTGGGCGAATACTCCAACATCTCGATATACGAGGTCGACGACCTCGACTTCCTGCACGCAACCTTCCAGGGTTTCCCGATGTTTGCCTACATGAACGTCAAGGTCACGCCCCTGGCGAAGCACCCCAACGCCACGACGGATGACTTCTTCCGCCAGCTCTGAACGTCAACCGCCTTTCGCGCCGACTGACGATCACGCTTCATAGACCAGATTTCCTTCGAAGTATGTCTTCACAACCGTGGTCTCATGCAAGTGTGCTGGTTCGGCGGCGAACAGGTCCCGGTCGAGGACGATGAAATCGGCCGATAGTCCGGGTCGCAGCATTCCCGTCTTCTCACCCAGGCCCATGGCCTGGGCAGGGTTGCGCGTGAATGCAGCGACCGCCTGCTCGACTGTGAGTGCTTCGCCGGCGTTGAGCTGACCAGGAACTTCAGGGGCCGGATTCGCCCTCGTGATCAGCGTGGCCAGCCCGGTCCATGGGTCCGGGGTGGGCGCGGCGCAGGGCCAATCGGAACCGCACGAGACCAGCGCCCCGGATTCGATGAGTCGTCGCAGCGGCCAGGATCGTGCAAAGGTCTCAGCGGACACCTGTTTGGCCATCGACTCCTGCATCACAGAAGGAAACCACAGGTACGGCGATGCGTCGGGGACAACCTGAAGCTGCGCGAATCGAGCCAGGTCATCGTCATGGACGTACTCGACATGGGCGATGTGGAATCTGGTGTCCCACCCCCGCTCCTTGCGAACCGTCTCCACGGCGTCGAGGATCATCCGCACGGCTCCATCGCCGGTGGCATGCAGCTTCGCATTGAGACCGCGATCGGCAAGTGCCAGCAGTGATGCGATGAGTTCGTCCCGATCCCACAGCGGCTCGCCGGTGAAGTTCGGATCATCGTCGGGATGATGGCATTGATACGGATTGACCAATGCCGCGGTTCGCGTCATCGGCACACCGTCGAGCACATATTTCGCGAAGGTCGGATGCAGATGGTCCGAGTGGTTCTCATCTCCGACCCGGTACAGCTCTCCACCGGTGATGCCCTCTTCGAGGAATGGCTGGGCCGGCATTGACGCCACAACGTGCGCTGTCAGATCGCTTGCCTCGTCGAGGTCCCGCAGCGTCCGCAGCGCATAGTCCATCGTCGCGGATTCCTGGACGGCAGTCACCCCGTAGGAATTGAGCGTCTGCACGGCGGTGCCGATTGCCTTCGCATGGAAGTCCGCCACGTCGTCGATCGCATTTAAGACGGCAGCCTCCGCCGGGCTGCAGGCCAGCTCGGTGAGAACGCCGTTGAGTCTGCCCTCGCCATCTCGGACGTACGTGCCACCTTCCGGGTCAGAGGAATCCTCTCTGATGCCGAGGATCTCCAACGCAGCAGAGTTCACCCACCGGTTGTGCATCGTGTCATCGCGCAACAGCACGGGATGACCATCGGCCGCCTCGTCGAGGGTGTGCAGGTCGTGATGGGTGAGATCGTCTACCACGGTCGAGCCGACGATTCCGCCGACCACCCACTGGCCAGGCTCCAGATCGGCCCGCCAGGTGCGGACATTCGCCGCAATCTCAGCGACACCGTCGCTGGGCAGGACCTGCAGCTCGAACGCAAGCTGGCGCCCGCCGAGCCCGAGGTGGGCATGGACGTCGACCAGTCCGGGCATCGCGAACCGACCGTCGAGGTCGACCACCTCGGCGTCGGCAGTGACGGACGAACGCACCTCGTCAAGCGCTCCGACCGTACGAATCCTCCCAGCGACGACGGAGAAGGCCTCGACGAATGGCTGCTCGGGATCGCTCGTGCAGATGCGCCCATTGGTGACGATGAAATCCTTCACGCCTCACCCCTCGCAGCAGTCGCCGGCGGACTCGCCGCAGTGCCTGCCGGAATCCGGGGCGGGGACGTCAAGGACGGGGGAGCGGTCGAAGAATCCTTCCGGGCGCAGTTTGAACCCGACCGTGTCCACGGGCATGATCGGCCAGTCTTCGACCCGTGGGAAGTGCGTGAGGCCGAAGCTGTGCCACAGCACAATATCCTCACCGTCGACATTCCGGTCCGCGGCAGTCCACGCCGGCAGGCCCGCATGCCCGGGGTGTTGGTTCGGGAAATCACCGGTCGGATAACGCTCGTCCTCGTGATACTGCGAGACCCACAGTGCCTTCGACGCGAACGTCGCCCGCCGATGGATCGACGAATCCTCGGCCGCCAGCAGAGTCGGCAGTCCCGTCGGATGGAGTTTGTACCCGACAGGCTCGCCGAGGCGGTTGACCGATTCCGGGTTCGACACCACCCAGGTCCGAGCTTTCGACTGATCCGCGTCGCGCTGGGCAGCCAGTTCCGTGCCGAGGACGGTGCGCTTGCGGCTGAAGGCATTGCCACGCGGATTCGTCTCCGAGGTCGGCAGACGCACCACGTCCTCCTCCTCGACCCGGCATTTGCCGCCGTCGAGGGCGAAGTCGAGTCGTGCCCCGAAGAGGTGCTGGTGGAACGGGGCACCTAAGCCGGGTGCGATTTCGGAAGCGAATTCCGTTGATCCGTTCGGCAGCGCCGAGGTGAAGACGACACCGGTGGCCTTCGCCTCGAATTCGATCGTGCCGTCGAGGTAGAGGTACCAGTAGAAGCCGTAGTCATAGTTGCCCACGGTGGTGAAGAAGGAGACGACGAACCGGCGATTTCGTCTGGTGTAGGCCACGTCTGACCACAGGTCATAGTGCTTGGCCAGGATCGACGCGTCCTCCTCGTGCATGCAGACGCCGTTCTTGATCTGCCGAGGTTCGCCGAGGTTGTTCGCCACCCACGGGGAGAGATACGTGATGTCGCCGAGGCAGTCACACCCCAGTTCCAATGAGTTCGCCCACTGCCCGACGAGGTATTCACCCGTGTCGAAGTAGTTCTGCCAGGACCGCACGGGGGACGGGTCGCCGTAGGGGACGACCATCTCTGCGATTGCGGCTCGGTCGAGGATCGTACGAGTGCGCTCGCCGTCTGTGAAGGCGATGTTGTGCAGGATGAGGCCCTCGCGCATGTCGAAGCCGACGTCGAATGACCACTTCTCCCATTCGATGTGATTGCCCTCGGTCAGCGTGAAGCTCGGGCCTTCGGGCTGGGTGATCTCGATCGGCTTCTGCGTGGTGCGCACCGGGCCTGTCAGCTCCGGGTCCGTGTAGTTTCCGTGCTCGGTGGGCACCGGAATATCCTCGAGATCGAGGATCTGGTCAACGGTCTTGTTCGTCACGTCGACATAGGCGACGAGTCCGTCGATCGGGTGCGCCCACGCGGAATCACTCTCGTGCTGCTGGTGGAATGCCAGCCCGCGCAGGATGCGCCGGCCCGACTCCTCCGGGTATTCGAAGACCCCGGCCGACAGCGGCGCGACCCGAACCTCGGCAACGGGCAGACCGCGACGTGTCAGGATCTCCTGCCATTTCGGATCGGCGGCGAGAACCTCCTCGACGAGTTCGAACTCCTCTTCCATGACAGGAAATTCGCCCTCGGTGGTGGAGTCCACCTCGGCGAGGGAATCAACTCTCGAATGGGTCGCGGAGACGATGATGTCGCGGGCCGTGCCTGCGGTTTTGTTCAGGATGAGAGCCCGGAAACGGCGGTCGGCCTCGGCGGCGGTCCGGGTCTGGCCGCGGACGGGATCGAGCAGTCCGACGTAGCTCAGGCGCGCCTCGGCGGGGAAGTGCCCGGCTTCGCGCAGCACCGAGGTCACGGTCGCGAGCTCTGCCTCCGTGGGCAGCGAGAACGGTGTGAGTGCGGTCGGTGTGGAAGGATCGGCAGGAGTGGGATGGCAAGACATGTGTGCACCTTTGCAACGTCATCGGTGTGTTCTGATTCACTTAATAACCTACGCTTGTAGAAAATAAAGTCAAGAGCGGGACCGGAGGATGTATGCCCAAGATCGTCGATCACGATCAGCGTCGGCGCGAGCTCGTCGAGGCGACCCTGCGCATCATTGTCCGCCAAGGGCTGGCCAGGGCGACGATGCGCGATATCGCCACCGAAGCCGGATTCGCCAACGGAGCGATCAAGTCCTACTTCGCCTCCAAGTCCGACCTGCTCGCGGCCACCTACCTGTTCGTCTACGAGGCCACCAACCGCCGCGTCGAACTCTCCACCGCCCACGTACGCGGCATCGCCGCACTGCGGGCCTTCGCCGACGAGGTCCTCCCGGTCACCCCTGAACTCCACGATGAGGCTCGCGTCGTGCTGTCATTCCTCGCCGAGGTGGCCCAGAGCCCCGAACATGCCCGGACCACCCGGGGGACCATGGCGCTGTGGCGCACGTGGATCCTCGGCTGGCTTCGCCAGGCCGACGCCGATGAAGAATTGGCCGCCGAGGTGGTGCCTGAACCCGCCGCCGATGTACTCCTGACCTATCTGCTCGGTGCACAGACCACCGCAATCATCGGTGGCGACGCGTTCGACTTCGCAGGCTTCCGCAAGCAGCTCGACTATGTCATCGGCCGAATGTCGGCCGAGCCATCGGGTGAAAATGACCAATTGGTCGGTAAATCCTGATGGACCCGTGACTCCCTGCGCAGTTGGGGATAGAGTGAGCGCCAAGCGGTCGGGCGATACTGACGTCGCCGATCGGTTGTCTCTGAGAAGGACGAAGATGTTATTGGAGAGCACAGCCTCAGACTTCGACGGGTGGCAGGCCCTCGTCTCGGACTCGTTCGTGCCGCTGGACACCGA
>NZ_JAKDJU010000191.1 GCF_030453725.1 Brevibacterium picturae | reverse complement strand
CGTCGGTGAAGCTGATGCTTGACCCAGCCAGGATTCACGTCGCGTCTACCCAAGCATCATCCGGCCATTGCTCTGGGTGCTTAGTCTGGTCCGCAACGAACTGCATCATCGGCCGCTCATCGCCGCCCTGAGCTGCCGTCAGCCGAGGAGCCCCCGACATGCCCATCACTCTCTTGAATCACTCCGCCGCCGAGGTCACGCACACCCGTGTCCCACCGCTGGTCATCGCTCACCGTGGAGCGTCCGTGCAGTATCCCGAGAACACCATCCCCGCCTTCGTCGCCGGCATCGATCAGGGTGCGGACATGATCGAGATCGACGTGCACATGAACCGAGAAGGCGACCTCATCGTCATCCACGACGACACGTTCGATCGCACGACTAATGTCCGCGCTCTCCACCCTGACCGTGCTCAAGTCAGCGTGGGCGCCATGACGACTGCCGAGATCGCTGCCCTCGACGCGGGCAGTTGGAAGGGACCGTCCTTCGCCGGAGTCGGAGTCCCTCACCTCGCCGAGGTGCTGGATCTGGTGCACGCGACCCGCACCGGCCTTCTCCTCGAGGTCAAGCATCCCGCCCAGTATCCCGGAATCGCCGAGGCGCTCGTCGAGTCGCTGACGGCTGTGCCCGATTATCTGGATCGGGCTTTGGCCGCGGGAATGCTCGTCGTCCAGTCCGGCGACTGGGCCTTCGTCCGCGAATTCCACGCCCTGGCACCGGAGATCCCCGTCGGTGTGCTGGGCAGGCCCTGCCCGGACGAACTGCGCGACTTTTCCACATGGGCCGATCAGGTCAATCCTCAGTACACCGCGGCCGATGCCGCCTTCCTCGGTCACGTCCACGAGCTGGGAATGTCGAGCCTGGTGTGGACCGTCGACAGCGTCGAGGACATGGAGAAGGCCGTCGACCTCGGCGCCGACGGCATCATCACCAACCTGCCAGATCGTCTGGTCCAGGTCGTCGAAGACCTCTGAATCCTCACTTGGTGGCTGGGCGGGCAGGCTTGGATGGACCTGCCCGGGCCGCGGCCTGGCTGTTCGACCGCCCATAGACAGATAGCATCTGCTTCAGATGTAAGTGAAACCCATGTACACTTATATCTGGAAGGAGTGGTTATGAGTGTGCGAAGTCGTGAGGTGACCTTCGACTCGGAGACATCCGCGTCGGTGACCCAGCTGCTTGAGACAACAGTTCGTAGAGGCGATGACTGGGAGATCCGCAAGTCAGAGCTGGATCCTCGAATTGCGACGCTGATCGAATCGGTCTTGCGTGCCGTCGCAGAAGGCGATGAAATCACAGTTGGCCGTATTCCAGAGATCGTGACCACGACGACTGCGGCCTCGATGGTGGGTGTCTCCCGCCCGACATTGATGAAGCATATTCGATCGGGCCGAATTCCCTCGCATTTGGTCGGTTCCCATCGGAGATTGCATCGTGATGATGTCGTTGAGCTCCGTAGATCTTTGCAAGAAGAACGTGCTCAAGCGATCCAACGACTGCTGGAGACTGAAGACGAGCTCGGAGAGCCGCTTTAGAAGCACCTCTGTGGAAGTGCGTGCCCGTGCGTATATCGTGGAATCATGCAGACGGCCTTACTGGATACCAACGTTCTGTTCTCGCGGCTGCTGAGAGACACTTTCGTGCATCTCCATTTTCACAAAGCGTTTCGAATCGTCTGGACCGAGGACATCATGGCCGAGCTCGTCTATCGGTTGCGACGCCGTTTCCCAGACTGGTCCGAGAACCAGGTAGGAGGCGTGCGCCGGAATCTGGTTGCGGCAATTGGTGCTGAGCCAATTACCGGTTATCCGTCAGACGGGTTCGCAGATATATTGGATCCGAATGACCGGCATTTAGATGCCGCAGCCGAATACGGGAATGTTGACTATGTGGTCACCACCGATAAGAAGGCGATGGTGCCGGATCCGGATAAGAGCGTATATGAGTATTTTCAGGCAGATGACTTCCTGGTGGTCTGCGACGATTCGATGCCAGAGCTGGTCCGGATGGCGCTATTGACGAATCTGGGCTTTCATATCTCACGAGCAAAGAAGCTGGGCTCGAATTTTGAGGATTTTCCGAACTTCCCTGAAAAGTACCATTCGGCTGGAACGCCTGTGTTCGCGGAACGAGTGCGCGGTCACTTTCAGCGGTTCGACATGAGCCGAATATGGGCGGATCCGCCCAAGCTCTCCCCTTGAGTAGAGTCACTTTCATCCATTGAGTAGAGTCACTTACGGCAGTATCTGTACGATGCCTGTTGCGGTCCCGGCAGGCGCTCTGGGGCTGCGACGGCACCTGTTCCTCCGGCGCCTCATTGATCGGAACCTTCGCGGGTTCGGTCAAGTGCTCTCGGCGGAGCCCCGGACGCTGAGGTCGCAGGTCCGCCGAAACTGTGCCGCCATGAATGCGATGAGCAGGCTCAGCGAGGCGACAAGGAATGCCGCTCCTACCCAGACGGCCATGATGCTGCCCAGCGCGAAGACGAACATGTTCTGGGCCAAGGCGAGAACGCACAGCAGCATTCCGCAGGCCAGGGTGAGATAACCGGAGACGCGGGCGCTCTTGCCGAGACGACGCGACGATGCGGATGCCGGCAGCCGGTGGAACACAAGAACGGCAGCGACAGTGGCGACCGCCGAACCCGGAGTGATCAGCCACCACGGCTGGACCCAAGCGGCCCAAGCAGAATCTGCCAACGGTACGAAGAACGGCAGGAAGCCTCCGGCAGTGATCAACGCGCAGATGAGGAGAGCGATTGCAGCACCGGCTCCTGCGCCGCGGACCCGGGAGCGACCGCTATCGGAGTCGGCTGGTACTACCGCTGCTCTGTCCGCGACGGTGATGATCACGCTGGCGACGATGAGGGGAGAGACGAACACGGTGATGAGAGGAAACGCCTCGAGGAAGGTCATGGGCATGACGCCCGGCTGCGGTGCCTGCACACGGCCGGTCACCTCGGCGATGCCGGAAGTGACGACGATGGCAGCGAGCACGACGACGATGACGTTGCGGGGAATGAGCGAGAGGTCACGAGCGGTGACGATGGCTGCGACGCCGGCCACGATTGCCAGGGCAAGAAGGATGATCCCGATGCCCGGTCCAGGTAGTCAAGGACCTCTGAGGTCAGCACGCCGAGGCAAGCACCAGTTCCGGGATCACTGGGGTTGGCGGAAGTGTGTCTCAAGACAGCCGGGGCCTCGCCGCTGCCGCAGAGACGAGCAGAGCCGCTGCACCGACGACGAACCCCAACGCGGCCCCCGGCCACAACACCATGCCGACGTCACCAAGAGGAAAGAAGGCCACGATCTGACCTGTTGAGAGATTGCACAGATACATTCCGCAAGCCACGGTGACGAAGCCGAAGACTCGGATGGCCAGAGACCAGCCCGGCGACGAAGCGCGGACCTGCGCGTGCGCAAGCACGAATACTGCGGCGACCGTGCCGACTGCGGAGCTCAGGGCGATCAGCCACTCAGGCTTGAACCATGAGGGCTGCACAGGCAAATCGAGGACTCCGAACATCGGCAGGTGGCAGCAGAACGCGATCACCACGCCGGCAAGAAGAACGATCCCTGCGCCAACTGTCGGCCGGACCGCTACCGCAGGCTTGCCCACTACTGCGACGAGGATCCCCGCAATTACGAAGGGGAACACGAACATACCGATGAGCGAGACAACTTCTACGAAGGTCAGAACCATGAGTTCCGGCGTCGGTCGTTCGACGCGTCCGACCACCTCGGCGATGCCGGAGATTCCGAAGATGGCAATGCTGAGCACGATGACGATGCTGCGCGGGATGGGCGAGAGCTCGCGCGCGATGACGATGGCGGCAGTGCCGGCCAGGCAAGCCAGGGCGAACATGGCAAATCCGGTGGACAGGCCCTGGCCAAAGTAGTGGTCGGCCGTCGCGAACATGAGTGCGCAGTAGCCGATCCAGGCGACGAAGTGAACGACGAACGCGAGGGCAACCACCGTGAAGCGCATCGGGATCGGGCCGCCGCTGAGCGCCGAATCCAGGTCCTTGGCAGAGCCGACCCCAGAGCTTGCCGTCTGCGAATACGTCACCTCTTCCATGAGGGAATCCTCCCACAAGACCACACGATTTCTAACCACATGACTTGTCAATAAGAAACTGGTTCTGATCGGTGCTCGACGAAACGGTCGGAGATTTTGGCAGGGAGCCACCAGTGGATTGAGGGATGGGTGGAATGAGACGCTGGGTCCATGGCCAATGAACTCGCGTCCTCCACCAGCCCATACCTGCGCGCCCACGCCGACAATCCCGTCGACTGGCGGATGTGGACGAAGGACAACCTCGCCGAGGCGGCCCGACGTGACGTGCCCCTGCTGATCTCGATCGGCTACTCCACCTGCCACTGGTGCCACGTCATGGCCCACGAATCCTTCGAGGATGAAGCCATCGCAAGCCTCATCAATGAGAAGTACCTGCCGATCAAGATCGATCGCGAGGAGCTGCCCGACATCGACGCCTATTACATGAACGCCCTGCAGGCGATGCGGGGCCAGGGCGGATGGCCGATGACGATCTTCGCCACCCCCGAAGGCAGCCCCTTCTATGCCGGCACCTACTTCCCGCCGGCCCCGCGAGGCAACCTGCCCGCGTTCACCCAGGTGCTCTCGGCCGTGTCCCAGACATGGACGGATCGCCGCGCCGAGGTGACAGAGATGACCCAGCGCATGGACCGGGGGCTTGCCGATATGGCCAGCGCCGTCTCCGACGCACTGCCCGCCGAAGCCGCCTCCGAACTGCTCAGCGCCGAGGAACTGGACTCCGCCGCCGAATCCCTGCTCGACTCCTATGACCCGGCTTGGGGCGGGTTCGGCAAAGCCCCGAAGTTCCCACCGCTGATGAACCTCATGCAGCTGTTGGCCACGTTCGTGCGTTTGGGCGGAACCGCCTCGGCGCGGGGCGAAAGCGCTCACGGACGAGCGGGGGAGGCGCTCGCTCCCGGAGCGGTCGACCGGCTGGGAGCCGACGGTCACCTCGAGGGTGAACTCGTCCTCGACTGCCTCATCGCGGTACGCAGCACCTTCGCGAGGATCGCCAGCGGCGGCATGCGTGACCAGGTGCGCGGCGGCATCGCCCGCTACAGCGTCGACCGGCAGTGGTTCGTGCCGCACTTCGAGAAGATGCTCTACGACAACGCTCTCTACCTGCGCGCCGCCGTCCAGTGGGCGAAGGTCGAACGCGCACTCAACCCAGAATCTAAGTGGCTGGCGCTCGCCGAACGGGAAGTCACCGACACGGCAGGCTTCCTCATCGCGGACATGTCCGATGGCGACCG
>NZ_JAKDJU010000190.1 GCF_030453725.1 Brevibacterium picturae | reverse complement strand
CGGATCTGTGCCGCATCGGACCGTGGCAGACGGTGATCGTTCATGGTTCATGGTGCTGATGAACCATGCGCTGTGCTGCGCGCATCATTCTTTGCACTGTGCTGCGCGCCGTCACCCGCCGGCGATACGGTAGACGTCGAAGACGCCTTCGACCTTGCGAACTGCTGAGAGCACGGTATCGAGATGGGTGGCGTCGCTCATCTCGAAGACGAACTTCGACTGAGCAACTCGGGCTCGGGACGTGGCGACCGTGGCGGACAGGATGTTGACGTGGGTCTCGGTGAGGACCTTGGTGATGTCTGAGAGCAGACCGGAGCGATCGAGTGCCTCCACCTGGATCTGGACAAGGTAGATGCCGCTGGTCTTCTCGCCCCAGGAGACGTCGACCATCCGTTCGGGTTCCCTTTCGAGGGAGGCGATGTTGGGGCAGTCCACTCGGTGCACGGACACCCCCGAACCGCGGGTGACGAATCCGAGGATCTCGTCGCCTGGCACCGGTGTGCAGCATCGGGCGAGCTTCACGAGGACATCGTCGACGCCTCTGACAGTCACTCCCCCGGACGAGGAATGGTGTCCCGAGGACTGTCCGGTGCGGTTGCGCGGCGACGGCGGCAGGACCGGCTCATCCTCTTCGCCTGCGACTTCCTTGGCCAGCAGATCGACGACATGGGCAGCCGAGCTCACCCCGTTGCCGATCGCGGCGTAGAGGGCGGTGACATCGGGCAGACGCAGCTCTGTGGCCACGACCTGCAGCGCCTCCTGGCTCATCAGTGCCGAGGCGGAGAGCGTATGCCGACGCATCGCACGTGCCAGCTGTTCGCGACCGTTCTCGATCGCCTCCTCCCGGCGTTCCTTGGAGAACCACTGGCGGATCTTGCTGCGTGCGCGTGGGCTCTTGACGAAGCCCAGCCAGTCGCGGCTGGGACCCGCATTCTCATCTTTCGAGGTGAAGACTTCGACCGAGTCGCCGTTCTTCAGTTCGGTGTCGAGTGCGACCAGGCGCCCGTTGACCCGTGCGCCCATCGTCTTGTGACCGACCTCGGTGTGGACCGCATACGAGAAGTCGACCGGCGTCGCACCTGCCGGCAGGCTCATCACGTCCCCCTTGGGAGTGAAGACGTAGACCTCTTTCGAATTCACTTCGTAGCGCAGGTTGTCGAGGAATTCATCGGGGTCGCTGACTTCGCGCTGCCATTCCAGCAGCTGGCGCAGCCATGCTGCGTCATCGACCTCACCGGCGTCGGAGACCTTGACCGAACGTGCGGTGTTCGATGTCACGGCCTTGGACGGATTGCGCCGATCCTTGTACTTCCAGTGGGCGGCCACACCGAATTCGGCCCGGCGATCCATTTCATGGGTGCGAATCTGGATCTCCACGGGCTTCCCGTTCGGACCGATCACAGTCGTATGCAGACTCTGATACATGTTGTACTTCGGCATCGCAATGTAGTCTTTGAACCGACCTGGTACAGGGTTCCAGCGGGCGTGGACGATGCCGAGTGTGGCATAGCATTCCCGAACCGTCTCGACGAGAACCCGTACCCCGACAAGGTCGTAGATGTCAGCGAACTCGTGCCCGGCCACGACCATCTTCTGATAGATCGAGTAGTAGTGCTTCGGCCGGCCCGTGATGGCGGCTTCGATACTGGACTGCCCCAACTCCGATTGGAGCTCATCGGAGACCGTGGCCAAGTACTTCTCACGCTCGGGCGCCCTATCGGCGACGAGCCGCACCACTTCGTCGTAGACCTTGGGGTGGAGGACCTGGAAGGACAGGTCCTCAAGTTCCCACTTGATCGTGTTCATGCCCAGCCGGTGAGCCAATGGGGCATAGATCTCCAGCGTCTCCCGAGCCTTCTTCGTACTCGATGAGGCGGGAACGAAACGCCAGGTGCGGGCGTTGTGCAGACGATCTGCGAGTTTGATGACGAGAACCCGGATGTCCTTGGCCATCGCTACGATCATCTTCCGCACGGTCTCGGACTGCGCGGACTCGCCGTAGGTGAGTTTGTCGAGCTTGGTCACCCCGTCGACCATCCCGGCTACCTCGGGACCGAACTCGTCCGTCAGCTCCTTCAGCGAATATGAGGTGTCTTCGACGGTGTCATGGAGCAGCGCAGCAGCCAGAGTGACCGGCAGCATGCCGATCTCGGCCAAGATCGTGGCCACCGCCACGGGATGGGTGATGTAGTCATCGCCGGATTTCCGCGTCTGACCACGGTGCGCCTGCTCGGCGATCTTATAGGCCCGGACGACCAGGTCGATGTCGGACTTGGGGTGGTTCGACTGCAGTGCCCTGATCATCGGACCGAGGACACGTGGATAGCCAGGGTTGTTCTGCGCCCTGGCCGCCCACCAGGCTAAGCGGGAGATGCCTCGCGGACGGCGCGAATCGGCGGAAGAAGCCATGACATCCCCTTTCTGCTCAGTCCTCGAATTCTACTCAGACTTCAGCGTGAATCACCGGCGGAACATCGTCTGCTCCGTTCTTCAAGCGTAATTCACGCACAGCCTCTTCCTGCTCCTTGACCGCAGGTTCGTTCGACCGCAGCAACGCGTAGAGAGGGCTGGCGACGAACAACGTCGACGCTGCTGCCACAATCGTACCGATGAACAGCGACAGAGAGATGTCGACCAGGGTGCCGGCACCGAGCAGGAACACGCCGATGAACAGAATCGACGCGATCGGCAGCACCGACACCACCGATGTGTTGATCGAACGAACCGTTGTCTGGTTGACGCCGAGGTTGACCAGTTCTGAGAACTTGAGATTGCGATTGTCCTTGAACCGAGTCGTGTTCTCCCTGATTTTGTCGAAGACCACCACCGTGTCGTAGAGCGAGAAGCTCAAGACCGTGAGGAAACCGATCACCGCTTCCGGGGTGATCTCGAATCCTGTCGCAGAGTAGATGCCCGTCGTCACGACCATGACGACGAACAGTCCGACGATCGCGGCCAACGACATCTTCCAGGTCCGGAAGTACAGCGCCATCACGATCATCGCGATGCCGACGAAGATCACCAACGCCCGAAGCATCTTCTCAGTCACGTCCTGGCCCCACTCGGGGCCGACGAACGTCGAGGTGACGTCTTCTACTTTGACGTCGTATCCACCCACGAGAGCGTCACGGACTTCCTGCATCTGGTCATCGCTGAGCTGGTTCGTCTCGATCTTCACAGCTGTGTCGCCCGTTGGGGACAGACGCGGTTCGGAATCGGCGACGACATCAGCCACGAGGTCCTCGCCCTTCTTCGGCGAGGTGTCCGAGACGTGGTCGATCTGGAACTGTGACCCGCCCTTGAATGCGATGCCGAAGTTGAATCCTGCGATCAGCGGCACGAGCAGTGACAGAAGCACCAGAACGCCGGTGATCATCAGCCAGAGTTTGGCCTTTCCGACGAAGGGAATGGATGACTCACCGTTGTGGAGCCGGTTGCCCCAGGCAAAGAACCGTTTCACTTGTCTGCCTCCTTGCCCGTGTCGGCAGAATCGTCGGCGGCCTTCTTCGCAGCCGCCTTTCGCTCTGCGATCGTGCTGCCGTTTCGTCCCGACTCGGTCGTGGACTTGGGCTTCTTCTTCGACTTCTTCTCAGCCTTGGTCGGCTTCGATGCCTTCGCGTCTGCCCCGCCATCTGCATCGCTCGAGCCGTCGCTGGACTCTGCAGTGGCAGAGGGATCGCCAGATTCGGAGGATCGGGCCTTCTTCGAGCGTTGAGCCGTTGTGGTGGTGCCACGTGACTGGCCCGAGGCCGTCTCCTCGGAGCTGACTGCAGAATCGGAGGACACGGAGGACGACTCTGGAGCTTCCTGCGACGCGGACGACGACGCAACGGTCGATGTCTCGGCCGATTCCGCCTCGGCGTCCGAGGACATTCCTGCCTTCCGGGCTCGTGCCTTCTCCCGTCGACGTCCCTCTGCTGACTTCTCGGAGTCGTCGACGCTGAGGTTGAGGGCACCACGATATGAAGCCGGTTTGACGCCCAGCAAGCGAGGATCCATGCCCGACATCGGATGCCCTTGGCCGAAGAACTTGGTGCGCGCGAGCACTTCCAGCATCGGGTGTGTGAACAGGAAGACGATGAGCACGTCGATGATCACTGTCAGGCCCAGCGTGAAGGCGAACCCGCGCACGGATCCGACAGCCAAGACGTAGAGGATGACCGCGGCGAGCATGTTCACTGCCTTGGACGCCCAGATGGTGCGTCTGGCACGATCCCACCCGACTTCGACAGCGGAGAGCAATTTTCTGCCGCTGCGCAATTCGTCTCTGACGCGTTCGAAGTACACGATGAACGAGTCGGCTGCCATGCCGATGCCGATGATGATGCCGGCGACACCTGCCAGGGACAGCCGGTAGCCGTATCTCCATGATGCCAAGAGCAGCAGGAGGTACGTCAGGACACCGGCGACGACGAGGCTCGAGACAGTCACGAGGCCGAGGACCCGGTACTGCAACAGCGAATAGACGACGACGAGCAGGAGTCCGACGAGCCCCGTGAGCAGACCGATATTGAGGTAGTTCGTGCCCAGCGTCGGTGAGATCTGGTTTTCACTCTGCACCTGGAAACTCAGCGGCAGAGAGCCGTTCTTGAGCTGATCGGCCAGTGTCTGCGCCTCGTCGAGTGTGAACTGACCCGTGATCTGGGCTTTGCCATCAGTGATCACCACGTCCGCGGATGGTGCCGACAGCACGTTTCCGTCGAGAGTGATGGCGAACTGGTTATAGGGCTGCTGCTTTCCGGTGATATCCGACGTGATCTGCTTGAAGATCTCACGCCCGACACTGTCGAACTCGAGGTTCACTGCAGGCTGGTTGGTCTGGACACCGTTGGCGCCCGACTTATAACCGGCGCTGGCATCTGCGAGGTGCTCGCCCGAGAGCTCGACGGGACCCAGGATGTACTTGGCCTCTCCGTCCTTGCCGCAAGCGACGACGGGTTCATCAGATGGCGTCTGCTGTCCGCCGGTCCGGTTCTGCGGATCGCTGCAGTCGAGCTCCGTGTACTTCTTGATGATGGCGTCGGTCTGCCACTTGTCGGTGTCCTTCTCAGGATCGAAGAGTGGCCGCGGTGTCGTATCGGTGACCTTCGTGTCCTCGCCTGTGCCGGAACCGCTCTCTCCGGATGCCTGCTCGCCGCTCTTCTCGGCTGACTTCTGCGCGTCCTTACCTGCCGGCCCAGGTACGTTTCCGCCTGCGTTGGAGACTTCGCCGCCGCCTGCAGGTGCGTCTGCGCTGTCCTGGCCCTGTGCTCCGTCACTGCCACCGGTCAGGTCCTCGAGGCGCTTCTTCTGCTCATCGGTGAGACCTTCGGAAGGAT
>NZ_JAKDJU010000189.1 GCF_030453725.1 Brevibacterium picturae | reverse complement strand
TCAGGCGGCCCGGACACTGAGGGTGCGGGGGAGGCTTCGCCCAGGTCCACCTCGGCGCCGTGCGAACCGACCAGCCACACTCCCTGGGGTGGCTCGGCCAGGCGCCGCAGGGTCGTGAGGTCGCGGCCCGAGACCAGGGCCACACGGGTCCCGGGCAGGCCGCTCAAGTCAGCGATCGCCTGTGCCGACTCCGGGAGCATCCGGGACCGGTCGGGGTTGTCCTGCAACGGTGCGAGCACGCCGTCGAAGTCGAGGGCGATGAGGACCGAATCGCCGCCCGTGACCAGCGTGAGGTCGAGGGCGGTCGGTGTCGCGAAATCGGGAGTCGATCGTGGTGTCGGCGAAGACGTCATGGCGGTCGGATCCGATGTCACCGACGCTCCTCGCCGGGTCCAGAGGCGCCGGGTCCAGTGGCGGGTGCCGGTGCAGGCGTGTCAACGGTGGAGGTGATGCGATCGGATGCCGTCGTCGTCCGTTCGGGCAGGGCGGCGGGCCGGTCGGGGATGATCGCCTCCGGGTTCGTGTGGATGGCCTCGAGCTCGGCCAGGAACTTCTTCGACCAGATGCTCACGGTGTCCGTGGAGACCTTCTTGCGCATCTGCTTCATCCGCCGTGAACGCGTCTTCTCATCCATCTGCACGGCGTCGAGGATGCCGGCCTTGAGGTCGCCGATGTCGTGGGGGTTGACCATCACGGCGCCCTTGAGCTGATCGGCGGCCCCCGTGAACTCGGACAGGACAAGGGCGCCGTCATCACGTCTGCGGCAGGCCACGTACTCCTTGGCCACGAGGTTCATCCCATCACGCAGGGCGGTCACGAGCATGACGTCGGCGGCGAGGAAGAAGGCGGTCATCTCATCGCGCGGGTAGGAATGGTGGAGGTAGTGGACGGCGATGGACCCGACTTCGGTCTGCTCGCCATTGATCCGGCCGACGGCCAGCTCCACGTCGTGCCGGATGATCTTGTACTGCTCGAGTCGTTCTCGCGACGGGGTCGCGATCTGGATCAGGACAATGTCCTCGATGTCGAGCTTCCCCTCGGCCAGCAGCTCGCCGAATGCCTTGAGCCGGTGCCGGATGCCCTTCGTGTAGTCCATCCGGTCCACACCCAGCATGACGACCTTCGGATTGCCCACCTCTTCGCGGATCTGCCGGGCACGCTCGATGATCTTCGGATCACGCGCCAGCTCCTCGAGGTACGGGGTGTCGATGGAGATGGGGAAGGCCTCGGCGCGCACGATGTGCCCCGGCAGGAAATCCCCGGCCGGGACGTTGACCGTTGAACCCTTCGTCGTGAAATTGAGACGTCCGCGCACCGCACGTCGGAAGTTCGCGGCATCGGCCGGACGTTGGAACCCGACGAGATCGGCGCCGAGGAGACCGCGCAGGATCTCATCTCGCCAGGGCAGCTGCGCGAAGAGCTCGAACGGTGGGAAGGGGATGTGGTTGAAGAATCCGATCGCCAGGTCCGGTCGCATCCGACGCACCAGTTGCGGAACCAGCTGGAGCTGATAGTCATGGACCCAGACGGTCGCCCCCTCGGCAGCCACCTCGGCGACCTTGGCCGCGAAGCGCTCATTGACCTGCACATACGAGTCCCACCAGGTGCGGTGGAACTCGGGCGGGACGATCACATCGTGATAGAGAGGCCACAGTGTCGCATTGGAGAAACCTTCGTAATATCTGAGGACATCCTCACTCGTGAGGGTGACGGGAACCAGATGCATGCCGTCGATCGTGAACGGGTCGAAATCGACGTCGGGCACCCCGGTCCAGCCGATCCACGCACCCTCCTGAGACTTCATCACCGGAGCCACCGCGGTGACCAAACCCCCAGGTGAGGTACGCCATCCTTGGCTTTTCCCGGCGGGGTCCCGGTCGACGGGCAGACGGTTCGCGACGACGACGAAATCGCTGTCACCATACGCGGATTCGGTCGTGGTCTCGGCAGAGTTGACGGTGTTCATCTGCGCCTCCTCCTGAGTCGGTCCTTGGAACGAACTGTACCCGCTCGACTAGGCTTGGACAGGTGATGGTTCAGGATCTGGGAGGCTACCGCCTCATCGAGGAGCTCGGCTCGGGCGGCATGGGTGTCGTCTATCTCGGTGTCGACGGCGGAAACAACCCTGTCGCGGTCAAGGTTCTGCACCCGCACATCGCCAATGATGAGATCGCTCGCAAACGCCTGGGGCGCGAGGTCAGGACCCTGCGGCGAATCAAACATCCCCGCATCGCCGAGGTGCTCGACGCCGAGCTCGACTCCGCGCAGCCCTTCATCATCACCGAGTTCGTCGACGGGCAGACGCTGTCCGACGATGTCAGGGACAACGGCCCCTTCGCCGAGGACGAGCTCGTCCACTTCGGCCACGCCCTCCTCGACGCCCTCAACGCGGTGCACGAATCCGGTGTCATCCACCGCGACCTCAAGCCCGCGAACGTCATGATCATGGACGGGGAGCCGATGGTGATCGACTTCGGCATCGCCCAGGTCGCCGATGAGGTGCGCGTGACCGCGACCGGCCTTGTGATGGGAACCCCCGGGTACCTGTCGCCGGAGATCGCCGATGGCAAGACCTCGAGTGAGAAGACCGACTGGTGGGGGTGGGCCGCGACCATGGCTTACGCCGCCACCGGCCGCAACCCCTACGGTTCCGGCCCTCTCGAGGCGGTGCTCGGGCGAGTGGCCATGGGCAAGTTCGACCTCGACAAGGCTCCCCGCAACTTCATTCCCCTGATAGCGGCTTGCCTCGACCCGAAGCCCGAACGCCGGCCCAGCGGCCAGATGATCCTCGACGCCCTCGTCGACATCGAGTCCGGGCGTCCGCCGCAATTCGGTTCCGGGCCGCCTGCCGGGAACTCGAATCAGGCTTCCCCGACGGGGACGGCGCGGATGCCTGCGGTCGACGGGGGTGGGCCAGGCTATGGTGCTCCAGCGGCTCTCGGCGGCGCCGCCGCTGGAGCTGCGGCCGCCTATGGCACTTCGGGCTACGGTGCAGCCGGCCACGGATCGCCACGCGGGAACTACCCCGGTTCGGGTCCGAACCCGAACGTGTCCGACCCGGGCGGTGCACACCAGGGAACCGCCTACCCGGGCGGGCCGAACCCAGGTGGGCCGAACTTCAATCGAACGAACTCAGGTGCCCCGAACCACGGTGCCCCGAATCACGGTGCGGCAAACTCAGGGGTCCCGAATCCAGGCGACCCGAATCAGGGTGCAACGATGAGGTATGGGTCCGGCCAGCAGGGCCCTCAGGGATTTGCACAGCCGGGCACCTCACCTCCGGTGCGCAATCCCAACGGCGGCATCCAGGCAGCTCCAGGATCAGCGATGGCCGGGACCAACCTCGGCGGGTATGGACAGGGCGGACAACCGGTGGGACAACCGGCCGGTCCGGGCACTGTCCGACCGGGGCCCAACGGCACCGGAAATCAGACGGCTCAGCCGCGCCAGCAGGGATACGGCGGGGGGCCGATGACCTATCGGACGATCCGGACCGGTGGCTGGGCTGTGTTCGGTCTCATCCTGCTGGCCGTCGCGATCATGCCGCTGGGTCCGCTGTTCGTCACCCTCTTCGTGTTCCTGTGGTCGATCCTGGCGCGAACGGGCACACGATTGGACCGCAAGGCACAGAAGCACCGATTCGAGCACGGGCCGAAGAACAGGGGATTCCTGCGTTCTCTCGCCTCGGCGCCGGGTGCGATTCTGGCATCGGTGCTGACCTCGGCCGCGACCTTCATCCTGCCGGCGATCGCCGGCGTCGCGATGCTTGTGCTGACTCGGCTCGACATCGCGGGAATCGTGCCCAGCGGATACTCGGAGCAGTGGTCGGTGTGGGCCGCCGGTGCCGCCGGTGCCCTCGTGCTGTGGCTGGGGCCGGGCGCGGGCAGCCTGCGATACGGATCGCGTCTCATGGTCTCCGGGGTGACGCGCAACCAGCTGGGCAGGCTCATCACTCTGTCCGCGATCGCGCTCCTGATCATCGTCGGGATCATGGTCATTCAGTCCGGAGCCGGGATGTCCTGGTGGCCCCTGTCGACCAACCCGTTCTCCTATCTGCCGGGCCCGGTCTAGTTGCTCCTTGAATTTCACTGAGAGTCGGGGCAGCGCCTGTTTGGGTAAGGTGGGACGGTCGGGTCTCGTATGTCGACCCGATTCCCCACGGTCCGAGGCTGGGCCGACGTCAGACGATCGCAACGTGAGGAACAATGGCGAAGAACAACTCCGGTGAGAATCGGCGGAACAAAGCACGTGAGAACGCGCGCCAGATCGCAGCGGCTCAGGATAAGAAGGAGAAGACCGCCAAGACCATCCTCTACGTGGGGATCGGTGTCGTCGTGGTGGTCGTGGCCGCGATTGTCGGTGTTCTCATCTTCCAGCAGAGCAAGCCGGGAGTCACCCCGGCCAACTACGTCGCCGGCGGTGTCAGCATGGCCAAGGACGGGCAAGTGGTGCAGCCGAAGCAGATGCCCGACGGCGAAGAATCGGATCTGCCCACTCCTGCCGAAGCCGGCGCCAAGGACAACGCTGCGACGGTGACCGTCTACCTCGACTTCCAATGCCCTGGATGCAAGGCATTTGAAGAAACCAACGCCGAAACTCTGGAGAAGCTCGCCGACGAAGGCTCGATCGTGCTCGAGTACAAGCCGGTGTCGATCCTTGACCGTGCTTCCAGCGGCAATGAGTATTCGACCCGCTCGGCCAACCTGGCCGCCTGCGTCATCGATTCCCAGCCCGAAACCGCCAGGGATCTCTTCCCCGCGATGTACGCTCAGCAGCCTGGAGAGGGCGCGAACGGTCGTACTGACGAGGAACTGCTCAAGGTGGCCGAAGAAGTCGGGGTCGACACCTCGAAGAAGCTCCAGTCCGATCCCGAGCAGACCGTCAAGAGCTGTGTCACGGACCAGTCGTTCAAGGATTTCGTCGAGAAATCCACGACGGAGGCTACGGACAGCGGAGTGACAGGCACTCCCTGGGTGCTCATCAACGGCAAGCAGACCGAGGAGACCAGCGACCCGCAGGCACTGGCGCTTGAGATCCTCAAGGCCACCGGCGAGGTCGAGGGCTGAGCGACTCCACCAGTATCGGTCGACCATCGCCGAGGTGGTGGTCGACCGATGACGGAGGGCGACGTCGTCACGGTCGAGTCCGCGTTTCATCGGTGTGGTGACCGTTCGCCGTTTTGTGGCCGCGAAGGTGAATGGACTACTATCGTGGAGGCGCAGACGGCATCGTTTCGCCGCCACGCCTCCCTAGCTCAGTTGGTAGAGCACCGCTCTTGTAAAGCGAAGGTCATCGGTTCGAGTCCGATGGGGGGCTCCAC
>NZ_JAKDJU010000188.1 GCF_030453725.1 Brevibacterium picturae | reverse complement strand
AACCTCCCGGCCTTGATAGACTTTCAGCGAGCGCGGGAGGAACTCCCGAACACTTTCTTGAAGGAGCAGAACACGCATGGCACGTGTCGTCGTTGAGGTGATGCCCAAACCCGAGATACTTGACCCTCAGGGTAAGGCGATCTCCGGTGGAATGTCCCGACTCGGCTTCACCGGTTTCGGTGAGGTGCGACAGGGAAAGCGCTTCGAACTCGAAGTCGACGGTGAGGTCACCGAGGAGGTTCTCGCGCAGGCCCGTGGGGCCGCTGAGAAGCTTCTGTCGAACCCTGTCATCGAGAACGTCGTGGCCGTTCGCGCCGTCGAGGAAGCCTGATGACGGCTGTCGCAACCGACCCCACCATCGCCGAGGCGGGTGCTGAGTCCGGCGTTTCGATCGGTGTCGTGACGTTCCCCGGAACGCTCGATGATCGTGATGCCGCGCGTGCGGTTCGCTTGGCGGGTGCGAGACCGGTCAACCTGTGGCACGCCGATTCGACCCTCGACGGTGTCGACGCTGTCATACTGCCCGGTGGGTTCTCCTACGGCGACTACCTGCGCTGCGGTGCGATCGCGGGTTTCGCTCCGATCATGGAATCCGTCGTCTCGTCCGCCAACGCCGGTATGCCGGTCCTGGGCATCTGCAACGGCTTCCAGATCCTCTGCGAATCGCATCTGCTGCCCGGTGCCCTCATCCGCAACGACCACCAGCATTTCATCTGCCGTGACCAGGAACTGGTCGTGGAGAACACGACTACTGCTTGGACCGGTGACTACTCACAGGGTCAGACGATCCGGATTCCGCTGAAGAACGGCGAGGGCGGGTTCGTCGCCACCGAAGAGGTTCTCGACGAGCTCGAAGGCACCGGCCGTGTGGCGCTCCGCTACCAGGGCCCCAACCCCAACGGTTCCCTGCGCGACATCGCCGGCATCACGAACGAGGCCGGAAACGTCGTCGGACTCATGCCCCACCCCGAACACGCCGTGGAAGCCGGCTTCGGACCGGAAGACGGTGACGGCATCGACGGTCAGGGATTCTTCTCCTCGGCCGTGCGCACCCTCGTCACAGGCCGCTGAGCCAAGTCACCGTCGCGCTCTTCAGTCGTCGGCCCATTTGAGGCCGACGGCTGTCTCAAGCGTCGCGGATGCGGCGTGCAAGGGCACCGACCAGGTCTCATCACCGACGATTCCGTCGACGTCGACGTCGCCCCACTTCTGGAACCCTTCGACGGATGTCTTGGTCGCGGGCCCGAATTCGCCGTCGGGTTCCCCGGGTGAGGGCCAGTCTCCCTCTACGGAACCGTTGTGCAGGACTTTCTGCAGGTCCGCTACGGCTCCATGAGACGAGCCGAGCTTGAGCGTGGGCATCGGTCCTCCGTTCGGCAGTGCCTCCCAGGTCTTGTCACCGACGATGCCGTCGACATCGAGTCCGGCTCCGCCCTGGAAGTTCTTGACTGCTGTTTCTGTCACGGCTCCGAAGATTCCGTCGACTGCCACCGAATGATCCGGCACTCTGCGCAGAGCGCGCTGTGCCCTCCTGACGACGTCGCCTTGGGATCCTCGCTCGATGATGGGCTGACCGGGATTGGACATCTTCTCCTCCTGCATAGTGTCGGTGCTTCCGGGCCGGAACTCACCGATCGTGAATATTCGTGGAAGTAGCCTTGCCGCCACAACCGTCAATCTATGACCTGCGCACATTTCCCGACAAGGGCTGGACGAGACTCATCCCACATGCCCGTGAGATGGTTCTGAAGCACTGTGACGGTCATGGCCTGTGCACGCACATCGGCCCCGGAGTTCCGACTCATGTGGCCGGTGTTCCGGGGCCGAATGCCCTTTCTCGGTGTCGGTTCGCGCCGTCGGGCCGGGAGTGTTCACCAACCCGACGGGTCACCGATCACGATCCGAACTGTGCGCGGCGGCGGGCGAAGATGATTGTCGCTGCGCCCGCCAGGATGAGGACTGCTCCTGCTCCGAGGCCGGTGAGCTCGGCACCGGTGCGCGGCATCGAACCGGCGTTGTCGGAGTTCCCTGCGTCACCGGATTCATCCGAGCCCCCGTCGGGGTCGCCGGCGCCGCTTCCGGTCACCACGAATCTGCCTTCCATGCTCTGTTCCATGCAGACGGCGATGACCTTGTACGTGCCGGCATAAGCGTCGGGATTGTTCTCGAGGCCATAGACCTGGACCGATGCAGCACCGTCCTCGTTGGCCTCGACTGTCCTGTCGTAGAGCTTCTCGCTGGGCTCATGCCCCCAGACTTCGAACTGGACGTCACTGCCGGGTTCGCATGCGGTGACGGTCATGGTCACGCCCTTGTCGCGATTGACGAAGTCCTTTCCGGAGACCGTCTCCGGGTCGATGGCGAGCTTGGGGTCGACGACACTGTCGTCTGCGGTCACCGTGAAGGTTGTCTCGACGCTTTGGTCACCGCATGAAGCCGTGACGAGGTAGTCGCCGACCCAGTCGGATCCGCCCTCGCCGTCAGGAACGAAAGTGCTGACTCCTGCTGCGTCCTCGCCGGCCATCTGGGTGTCTTCCCAGACGGTGGTGTCGGGGTCGGCCTCGGTCCTGATGCGGAAGGTCACCTCTTCGTCGACGACACAGTTGACCAGCATGAGGCTGACCCCATCGTTGAGGAACTCCTGGAGGCCCTGACTCTGGGGAGACACCGTGAGCTCCGCGTTCGGAGGTTCTGCGTCTTCGTCGTCGGCCGCGACGACCTCGACGCTTCCGCTGAAGGTCTTCGACTCTTGGCCTTCTCGTTCAACGGTGACCGTGACGTCGAGTGTGTCACCGGTCTTGAGTTCAGTATTGCCCACAATGGCTCCGCTGAAAGTGCCGTCTTCCTCAACTGCGGTGGCTGTGTCTTCACCGGGCTCGGCGGTGACGACATCACCTGTTTTGAGGGAGTCGACCGTGTAGCGGATCCCCTTGTCCGGATCACCGATCTCTTCGGCAGTCATTGTGGTCTTCTCGAGCGAGAAGTCCGCTTCGATCGGTGCGGATTCCTCGGCTCCGTCGGAACCGTCTTCGGTTGCGTCTTCGGTTGCGTCGTCTTTATCGCCGTCCGGGTCGGCAGTCTCTTCGCCGGGCGAGGTCGGTGCACCGGGGTCGGCAGTCTCAGCCCCGTCTTGACCACCGTTCTGCCCTTGGCCCGCGTCGCCCTGCGCATCGTCGCCACCCTGGTCGACAGCGCTGTCGTTCTCGCCGGGTTCGACAGCGTCGGTGGCACTCTCAGGCTCGTCGCCCGGGGACTGCGCATTCTCCTGGGTCGTCAGTTCGGGCGGGGTGTCCAGAGAGTTCGCAACCGCCGGGGCGACTCCGACGGTGGACACCGCCAATGCGATGCTTGCTGCGAGAACCAGCCGTTTCATGATGATCCTTCCAGAGGCCGGAGTGGCTGCCGTGTGCAGTGTTGGAAGCGACCATACGTTCGTCGTCGGCAAGCGACCACTTTTGGTCTTTTAGTTCATGACGGAAATGTGATTGTGATGCCTCCGAATGGTTATCTCTTTGAGACATAGCCCTCGCACTTGAAGCGATCGGTCATCGCTGTGCTGGTGCCTGCTCCCGCAACCACCACATGTTTCCCTCTCGGCACGGCGTCGGTACAGCCCGAAGGCTTGGTAGCACCCATGTCACGATTGTGCACACGCGGTCGTTTCGGCAGGAAAATCGTTACCCGCGAAGTGTATGAGTTCGGTCCCCACAGCCGAAGCTGTAGGGACCGATTCACCAGTTGCGACTACATCATCAGCCGCGAATGAGTCATGAGTCCGTGACCGTGTCTTCGCTCAGTGCCCTCGGAGCCGGAGGAGCGTTGTCGATGCCGCGTTCGGCATTGCCCGTGCCGCCCGTGCCGTGAGTGTCGTCAGTGCCGTCAGCGCCGTCAGTGCCGTCAGCAGTGGTGCGATCCTCGACGATGATGCCGACCTCGGTGTCCGACTCGGCAAGCACCTCGGCGGTGAATTGCTCTTCGGCGTCCTCCCCGCGGAATTGCGACATGTAGAGACGGTAATACGCTCCTTCTGCGGCCAGCAGCTGATCGTGGTTGCCGTGTTCGACGATGGCTCCGTCCTCCATCACCAGGATGGTGTGGGCATCGCGGATCGTTGACAGGCGGTGTGCGATGACGAACGATGTCCTGTCCGTGCGCAGCGCGGCCATGGCCTGTTGGACGAGCACCTCGGTGCGGGTGTCGACTGAGGAGGTCGCCTCATCGAGGATGAGCAGCGACGGGTCGGCCAGGAATGCCCGTGCGATTGTGATGAGCTGGCGCTCACCGGCAGAAACGCTTCCACCATCGGAGTCGATGACCGTGTCATAGCCCTCGGGAAGCTGCCGTACGAAGCGATCGACCATCGTCGCCTGTGCCGCATCCATGACCTCGTCATCGGTGGCGTCGAGTCTGCCGTAGCGAATGTTCTCGCGGATGGTGCCTTCGAACAGCCATGCGTCCTGCAGCACCATGCCCACATGCGAGCGCAGATCCGCTCGCGTCAGGTCCTGTGTGTCGGTGCCGTCGAGGAAGATGTGACCACCGGTGATTTCATAGAAGCGCATCACGAGATTGACCAAGGTGGTCTTACCTGCCCCTGTCGGTCCGACGATGGCGACCGTGTGGCCGGGCTCGGCAGTGAACGAGACCTTCTCGATGAGCGGGGTGTCCTCGGTGTAGCGGAAGCTGACATCGGAGAACTCGACCCTGCCCGGAGTGCGCTGCGGCAGCGTCTCCTGGGCGTCATCGGGCTCTTCCTCCTCTGCATCGAGAAGTTCGAAGGTCCTCTCAGCCGAAGCGACGCCGGACTGCAGCATGTTCGCCACACCCGCCATCTCTGAGATCGGCTGGGAGAACTCACGGGAGTACTGGATGAATGCAGTTGCGTCACCCAGAGTCATCTGCCCTGAGGCCACCTTCAGGCCTCCTGCCACGGCGATGAGGACGTAGCTGAGGTAGGACACGAACTGCATTGCGGGCATGATCATGCCCGAAACGAACTGTGCACCCGCCGAGGCTCTGTACAGGGACTCATTGCGACGGTCGAACTCTTCGAGCATGATCTCGTCGCGGCCGAAGGCACGGACCACGTCGAGGCCGGAGAACGATTCTTCGACGTGTCCGTTGACGTCACCGGTGTGTTTCCACTGCGCCTTGAACATCTTCTGCGACCTGGTGCCGATGACGCCGGCGATGACCGCAGACAGTGGGAGCGCGATGAGTGCCAGCAGCGCCAGCTGCCAGGACACGATGAACATCATCACGCCGATGCCCACGATGGTCAGAGCTGATTGGACGAGCTGGGAGAAGGCCTGCTGCAGTGCCTGCTGGATGTTGTCGACGTCGTTGGTCAC
>NZ_JAKDJU010000034.1 GCF_030453725.1 Brevibacterium picturae | reverse complement strand
GGCTGTGCCCTCGGTTCATCACGCTCCAGATGGGCCTACCTAGGCCCGCCACCGAAAAACGGGTTGAACGTCGAGAAACTCACGTGGAAACCCGATACTCGACACGACTCCCGTTTTTCGGCGACTGACACTCCACAGCCTGCGCGAATCAGCGCACACCGAGCCCCTTGAAGACCGCGATGATCACTTTCTGCCCGGTGAGGTCTCCTTCGAGGTGAACCAGTCGTCCGGGCTCGCTCGCATGTCCCAGAACATGCCGGCCATGATCTCGGCCCCCTGCGTCAGGATCGAGGTCAGGGCGTGCTCGTCCGGTGCGTGCTGATTGCAGCCGGGGTAGGAATGCGGCACCCACACGGTCGGCAGACCCAGCACCTCGGCGAAGACATCGTTGGGGATGGTTCCGCCGAGGTTCGGTTCGATCGCGGCCTCGAGCCCGGTCGTCGCCCTGATCGACTCTGCGGCCGCCGCGACGACGCGGGCATTCGGATCGAGCCGAGTCGCCGGCATGCAGTGCTCGAAGACGACATCGACCCCGTGGATTCCCTGGGCCTCCAGGTGGGTCCGCACCGTGGACTCGAAGTCGTCGATGTCGGTGCCGACGACGAACCGCAGCTGCATATGTGCCTCAGCCGCACCCGGGATCGCATTGACCACCTGGTCCGGGTTGCCCGCGTCGAGTGCGAGGACCTCGATGACATTGAAGGCGAAGACCTTCTCCGCCGAGGTGAGCCCTGGCTCTCCCCAGTCAGGGTCGGTCTCGGGTGATCCCTCTTCGACCACCTCGGGCAGCTTCGCGACGGCTTCGAGCACCGAGGCGGGCGGGTCCTCGGGGCGCAGCGCGGGGATCCGAATGACGCCGTTGCCGTCGACGAGGCAGTTGATGGCCGCGGCCAGGACGGTGGCACAGTTGCGCAGCTTCCCACCCCAGTTTCCCGAGTGGTGGTCGCCGTCGCGGTCATGGACGACGAGCCTGAAGTTCAGTGCTCCCCGGGAACCGAGGAAGAGGGTCGGATGCTCGGCTGCGATCCGCGGTCCATCGGAGGCGAGAAAGAGATCAGCGTCGAGTTCGTCTCGATGCGCGGCGGCAAAGGCCTTGAGCCCCAGGGACCCGGCCTCCTCAGCGGTCTCCATGAGGATCTTCACGTTGTAGCCCAGCCCTCCGCCCGCGCCGGTGTCGAGTGACTCGAGAACGGTTCGCAGGGCCAGAGAATTCACTGTGTGCTGACCCTTGTTGTCGGCACTGCCTCGTCCATAGAGCCGGTCGCCGTCGCGGGAGAGCACCCACGGATCGAGGCCGTCTGCCCATTGCGAATCATGGGCGAACTGCACATCGCCGTGACCGTAGAGGAGGACCGTGGGCAGGCTGGGATCTTCGATGCGGGAGGCGATGAGCAGCGGATGCTCATCGGACTCCGGATTGCCATGGATCGTCGTCGCGAAGCCCAGAGCCGCGAGCTCTGGTGCGACCTCCTCGGCGAGGTAGGAATGTGCGGCGGCGCCGTTGCCGGCAGCTTGGCTCTCGGTGCGGCGAGCGACTCGAGCTGCCAGCAGATCGAAGAAGTCCTCACTGCGCACGAACTCCCCGGCCCTTCGTGTGACGAGGGCACGGTCTGCGGTATGCGCCTCGGTTGGTACATGGTCTGTCGGTGCCGCCTCGTTGCGGTCGGTGCTGTGATCTGAGGTCATGAATGCAGACTGGACGAGAACGGCTCGGATGGAAAGACGGATCTGTCCGAAGCCCGGTGCGAATCCCGCATGGCAAGTGTGCATGTTATACACCACCCCGCGTAAAGTGATCGCATGCCCGACCTGCGTAGCCTCAATACCCTGCTGGCACTGGTCGAATATGGGTCGATTCATCTCGCCGCACGAGCCCTGTTCGTCTCCCATTCGACTGCCAGCCGACAGATCAAAACACTCGAAGACCATTACGGCACGACGCTCTTCGAACGCTCGGTGACCGGAGTGGTGCCCACCGGCCCGGGCCTGGCCGTCGCCGACTTCGCACGACGGATGATGGCCGAATCCGAGCTGCTCACCGATTCGTTCGGCTCCTACTCCCAAGCGGTCGAGACCATCACCATCGTCACGAGCACAGGGCTGGGCCAGACCGTCGTCGCCGATGCCATCAATCGGGTCATGACCACCACTGACCAGGTGCAGGTCTCGGTCATCGACCGCACCTCACTTCAGGCACTGCAGGTGCTGAAGAACCGGGAAGCGGATCTGTGTGTGAATTTCTCCGTATCCGATCAGAATATCGACTCGATCCCCGGCGTCAGGCAGATCGATCAGGTTCGGGCTCGGAATTTTGCGGTCCTCGACAAGAAGCATCCGCTGGCCCGTCGGTCCAGTCTCCACATTCGTGATCTGATCGACTACCCGATCGCCACGCTGTCCGCCGGCAACACGGCTCGGATGAGGATCGAACAGGCCGTTCGCGCTCAAGGGCAGGTGTTCTCGCCGACGATCGAAGCCACGTGCCCCGTGCTCACAATGCGAGCAGTGTCGGGCACGACGATGATCGCGATGATGGCGGAGCGGACGATCCCGGACAACCTCGCCCATTCGGGGTGCACCGCCGTGGAACTCGACGACCCGGGACTCGATGCCCGCTACATCCAGATCCTCGCAGCCGATCCGCAGCGGGAGTCAACGGGTCTCGATCTGATGATCCAGGCGCTGCGCAGAAAACTCGCGACGAGGTAGTTGACCACACGAAGAACTACGGCGCCAGACAGCCGATTGAAATGTGGACTTCCTGATCGGTGAAATGTGGAGTGCTGAACCGGTGAAATGTGGAATGGCCAGTCGGTGAAACAACGCTGCTCTGAACGCTGAGATAGGGAGCATCACGACGCTCGCACTCCACATCCGGTCCACATCATGGATCCGCTTCCTGCCCTCCACCGGCAACGGCCGATAATCGTCAGCATGGGCAATGAAGCGCAGACACACGATCTCGATCGGATGAAGAGGCGCGGGCGGATCATGCGACGGTCCGCCTCGTTCAACGTCGCTCACGCCGTCGACGACCTGGGCCCGGGCACCGGGGCCCAAAGCATCCAACGCGCCCTGTCGCTGCTGGGCCTCGTCGGCATCATCGGCAGTGAGAACCCGGGCGGCGCGCCCCTGGGTGACATCGTGGCCATCAGCGGTCGCCCCAAAGCCAGCGTGCATCGTATGCTCAATGCCCTCATCACCATGGGATACGTCGAACGGTGCGAGGACAGCGGATACCGCCTCGGCGTGCAGTCGCAGATTCTGGGTCAGCTGGCGCAGAAGTCCGCCGACCCCGCCCTTGAAGAGTCCGAGTCGAGTCTGCTCAGGCTCGCCGAGCTCACCCAGGACACCGCTTTCCTCACGCTGCGCACCGGCAGCTACTCGATCTGCGCCCGGCGGGAGGACGGCTTCGGCCCGATCTTCAACAATGCCCTGGCCGTGGGTGATCGCCATCCCCTGGGCATCGGTGCCGGAAGTCTGGCGATCATGACCCAGTTCGCCGACGCCGAGGTGGACGCATTCTTCGACGCCAACGACCGAATTCTCGCCGAACGCTACCCCAAGGTGTCCGTTCCCGGCCTCAAGGACATCATCCGCCGAGGCCGTCACGACGGATTCGTTCACAACCCCGGCCTGTTCGCTCAGGGTTCCTGGGCGATCGGGGTGCCGGTCAGAATCAAGGGCAGACAACCGCGGGCGGCACTGTCGATCGCCAGCATCGAGGAACGCATGACCGGAGCTCGTGTGTTCGAACTCGCCGCGCTGCTCCACCACGAAGCACACCAGATCGCCGCGGCAGTGACCGACCGAGCCGCGTCGAACGATGAGCTCTGTGATCGCGACGACGGCCCGACGGGCATGGAGGGACACCTGTGAGCAAGTCCGCGCAACCACCCGAATCCGACGACAGTGTTCCCGAATCCGATGACAGTGTCCGCGACTCCGAGGTCGGTGCCCCTCAACCCGACTACCGCCTCGGCGAGGCCGGTGACCTCGTCATTCATGCCGGGCCTCGTCAGAGCCCGCGAATCCTCTCGGTGCCGACCCGCCATACTGCGCACGTTCTCGACCTTGCTGACGGTGATGACCTCTTCCCATCCGTCGTCGGCCTCCTCGAGTCGCTCGAGGTTCCTGGGCTCATGGTGGAGTTCGTCGACGGCGAGTTCGGCCGGATCAACTACGTCTACCCAGCCTATGGGCCCGACGCCGAGCACCCCATGTCCTTCACGTCCGAATTCCACCGCGAGGGTCCGGCGACGCTGAATCACGCCTCGGCGACGGTGGGCTCGAGGGACGGTGCTGCCTTCTGCCATATCCACGCCTCGTGGATCACCGAGGAGGGCGTGACCAGGGGCGGTCACCTGCTGCCCGGCACCCGTGTCGGCCCGACGGGCATGCGCCTGCGGGTCTTCGCGCTGACCGATGCGACGCTGCTCAGCGAGACCGACCCGGAAACCGGGTTCTCGGCATTCGCACCGGTGTCGGCACCGACTGGTCCTCCGACAGAGGAGCCGGCCGACGCGGTCATCTCCCGCGTGCGTCCCGGCGAACTCATCGACGAGGCGATCACGTCCGTCTGTCGTGAGGCGGGATTCGATTCCGCCGAGGTGCGGGCCAGTCTCGGCAGCACCACCGGTGCCGTGTTCACAGACGCGAGCGCACCATGGCCGGCGGTCGAGTTCACGCACCTGACAGGTTCGATCACGGGCGCTCTGGGTGAGGACCCACTGGTGCGATTCGAAGCGGAGGTCATCGATGTCGCCGGCGACGTCCACGCCGGAGTGCTCGCTACCGGGGCGAATCCGGTGGCGGTGACCTTCGAACTCTTCGTTCGCCTGGCGTAGCCCGCCCCACACCGGCCCTCAGTCCTGCGCCCCACCCACTACCTGAGCATAGACACCGAAGAACGGTTCACCCTTGTCATTGCCACCGCGATACTCGGCCAGGGTCTTCACGACCCTCAGGCCACGCACACCGGTGACGGGATCGAGGTCGATGACCGCGCAGCGCGGAATCGCCTCCCCGATCCGCACCCGAACCCCGCCCAGCAGCATCTCCCGCCCGGCCCAGGTCTCCTCTAGATAAGGAACTTCGGTATTGATGAGGACCGTCGCTCGGAACCTCGCCGCCTCGGCAAGCAAATCGGGATGCCCGACTCGTGCCCCGAGATCGGCGATGGAGGCCGTGGTCACGAGCGTGACCGGCTGCCCGTAGACGACGTCTCCACGCGGAACATGAGCCAGACGCACAGGCTTGCCCAACCAGGACGACAGCAACGCATCATGCGATCCTCGGGTCAGCTCGGCTGCGACCGGCCTGCCCCAGTAATCGCAGGTCAGCGTCTCACCTGAGGCCTCCGGTGCGGCGCATACACTCCGCCCGTCGGGCAGCGTCACCTCCAGCTCGGCACCATGGAACTGGGCGACGATGCCGACAAGTGCGGGATTCTGCACGGTCCGCAGCACTCGCCGTTTGTCGATGTCGACGAGGCAGTACCGACGGTCGCCTACCGGCCCCCACTCGTCGAACTCGGCATCCGGCTGCGCCAAATGTCGTGTTCCCTTGATCGGTGTGAACCCGACGCTGCGAACAGCAAGCTCCTCCGAAGGCTGACTCACAGTCACGACATCACTGCTCCGCCGTCGATGCGCAGGATCTGGCCCGTCGTGAAAGCCGCGCCGTCGCTGGCGAGGTAGGCGACCGCCTCGGCGATCTCAGCCGGTGTGCCCATGCGGTCCAGCGCCTGGTTCGAGGTGTCGTAGGCCTGACCTGCGGTGAGAGCGGATTCCACCGGCCCTGGAGCCACCGAGTTGCAGCGGATTCCCTGCCGCCCGTATTCCTTGGCCACCCACTTCGTCAGCGCGATGATCCCACCCTTGCTCGCCGCATAGGCCGGCCCCGACCGCGCCCCTGCCTCACCATCGGACACGGCACCGCCGTTGATGCCCGAGATCGAGGAGATGTTGACGATCGCCCCTGCTCCGGCCTCGAGCATGTGGGGGTGGATGGCGGCCTTGATGAAGTTGAACGTTCCGCCGAGGTTGGTCTCCAGGTCACGCTGCCATTGTTCGAACGTGATCTCATCGATCCCGACCCGAGCCGCGGTGCCGGCATTGTTGACGAGGATGTCGATCCCGCCGGAAGACTCGACGAAGGAACCGACAGCCGCAGTGACCGCCTCCGCATCACGGACATCGAGTTCGTACCCGGCGAATGACTGCTCGGGGAACTGCTGGGACAGACTGGTCGCGGCCACCTCGGCGCCCTTGAGGTCGATGATCCCGACCGATGCTCCGCGCCTGGCCAGGACGGTGGCGATGGCCAGGCCGATACCTTGTGCCGCCCCTGTGACCAGGGCGGATTTGTTTCTCAGCAGATAGGGTTCCATGGTTCTCCTTGAAGTGGTGAAAGACGGGCGGTGGCGAGCTGCCGGGGCTCAGCCGACGTCGAGGAGGTCGGGCAGCCAGTTCGAGATCGCGGGAATGTAGGTGATGAGCAGCAGGGCGATGATCGCGGCGATGAGGAAGGGCATGACTCCGCGGATGACTTCCTCGATCCTGATCTTGCCGATGCCGGCACCGACGTAGAGGTTGAGCCCCACCGGTGGGGTGAACAGGCCGATGGCGAGGTTGACGGTCATGAACACACCGATCGTGGTCATGTCGACGCCGACTCCCAACAGGATCGGTACGAGGATCGGGATGAACAGGTAGAAGGCGCTGATCGCGTCGACGAAGGCACCGACGATGAGCAGGATGATCGTGATCACGGCGAGGATGACGAACTTGTTGTCCGTGACCGACAGGACCGCCGTCGACACGGTCTCGGCGATGCCTTCGACGGTGATGACGTAGGAGAAGAGGCTGGCCACCCCGACGATGAACATGATGACCGCCGTCGAGACTCCCGATTCCAGGAACACCTTCGGCAGGTCGGGCAACTTCAGTTCGCGGTAGACGAAGAAGCCCACCAACAGGGCGAACACCGACGCCACAGCACCCGCCTCGGTGGGGGTGAAGATGCCACCGTAGATGCCGCCGAGGATGATGACGGGGATGAGCAGACCGGGAATGGCCTTGACCAGGGCGGCGAGGAATTCCCCGAAGCTGCCTTCGGCATGCGTGCCCGTTCCGGTGACGCCGACCGTTCCGTTCCCGGAGCCGGTCATCGACCCTGCTCCCGCAGTCGTGGCACCCGACCCCGCCGAGGTGGCCCGACCGGTCGTCGGCCCCGACGTTCCAGCCGTGCCGGTTTTCAGCAGTCGAGTCTTCGTCGCGCCGGATCCTGACGCCGTCGTCGGCGTCGGCGAAGCGGTCGCAGGCCCAGCGGTCGAGTCCGAGGTCACGACCGCCTCGGCGCCGGTGGTGGTGCTGGGTCCAGTGCCCGCGGCCAGCAGTCCTCTGCCCGAATTCACGGGCAGGCCCGCGAGCTCGCGGACGCGGGGAACGAAGAGGGCGGCGATGAAGAACGCGAGCGCCATGATGATGCCGGGCACGATGCCGGCGATGAACAACCGGGTGATCGAGATCGACCCGAACTCCGAGGCGACGACGGCGAAGATGATGAACGCGATCGACGGCGGCACGACGATGCCCATCGACCCCGAGGCCGCGACGAGGGAGACCGCGTGCTTCTTCTGATAGCCGTTACGCACCAATGCGGGTATGAGAATCGCACCGATCGCGGCCACCGTCGCCGGTCCCGATCCGGAGATCGCGGAGAAGAAGAACGCGGAGATGATCGTCACTGCGGCCAGACCGTGGCTGAACCGGCCGAAGACCAGGAACGCGAGGTCGACGAGGCGCTGGGAGATGCCCGTGTACTGCATGACGATGCCGGCGAGGATGAAGAACGGAATCGCCAACAGCGTGCCCGAACTCATCGACGGGAACATCACCGAGGGCACCACGTCGAGGACCTGGAACCCATCAGTGGTGATCAGCACGGTGACGGCAGCCAGTCCGAGGGAGAACGCCACCGGGATACCCAGGGCCAGGAACAGAAAGAAGCTTCCGAACAGCAGCAGCGTGATCATTTGCGGCCTCCCTCACGGTCGGTGGTGCCGGTGGAATGGGCGGAACCGGTCGTGTGGGCCGACCTCGCCTCGTGTGCCTGTCCGGTCAGTTCCGTGTCGTCGATGACCGGGGCGGCTTCCTGCGTCATGCGCTGCGCGACCGCCTCGGCGGAGGTGTCCTCATTCAACGACACCCGCGCGGCCTGCAGGGTACGGACGATTCCAAGGAGGCCGGCCAGCGGGATGGAGAGGGTGAACAGCCACTGCGGGATGCCCAGCGACGGAGTCGCCCGGCCGCGGATGGCCTGATTGATCATCATCTCACTGCCCCAGACGAGGAGGACGGCGAGGAAGATGATCATCAGAGTGGTGCCGATGATGATCAGAGCCCGGCGCGCCCTCGGTTTCGCGTTCTCCACCAGGTAGGTGAAGCCCAGGTGCGCGCCGAGGCGGATGCCCACGACAGCCCCCATCAACGTCAGCACGACGAGGAGGTTGATCGTGATCTCCTCGCTGAAGGCCAGGGAGGCCTGGAACGTGTAGCGGGAGACGACGTTGACGAAGGTGACGACGACGATGATCATGAACGAGGCGATGACGACCCAGTCTTCGAACCATTTGACGATTTTCATCTCAGAGTCCTTCCGGAATGAACGCTTCGGACATGTCCTTGCCCCAGATCTCGCGGTATTGCGCGTACAGCGGTTTCAGTTCCCTGCGGAACTCCTTCTTCTCCGAATCGGTGAGTCTGTTGACCTCCATGCCGCTGTCCTCGAGCTCGGCGATCAGCTCCTTCTCCCGATCGCGGTTCTCCTTGATCTGGAATTTGTTGGTGTCATCGGCCAGGCGGCTGACGAGCTTTTGGTCCTCGTCGTCGAGGGACTCGAAGAGCTTCTCGTTGACGCCGAACACCAGCGGATCGTAGGAGTAGTTCCACAGGGTCAGGTAGGGCTGGACCTCTTGCAGGTTGGCGGAGTGGATGACGTCGATCGGGTTCTCCTGACCGTCGATGGCACCCTGCTGCAGCGCGGTGAAGACCTCGCCGAAGGGCATCGTCGTCGGATTCGAGCCCAGTGCCCGGTAGAGGTCGGTGTAGAGACCGAAGCCGGGGATGCGGAACTTGAGCCCGTGCAGATCTTCCGGGGTATGGATCGGGTGGTGCGTGTTCGTGAGCTGACGCATGCCCGATTCGCCGAAGCCCAGGAGGTGGACGCCGTGTTCGGACAGGTAGTCGGAGTAGACGTCACCGCCCTCACCTGCCAGCGCGTCCTGTCCCTCTTCGACCGTGTCGAAGACGAAGGGGGCGGTGACGGCGCCGAAGCGGGGGTCGACTGCCGAGTAGATGATCGGCGAGTTGTAGGAGAAGTCCTTCGCCCCGTCCATGAGCTGCTCGACACCCGCGGTGGCCTCACCGGCGGAGAGGCGTTCGTTGCCGAAGACCTTGAGGGTGATGCGTCCGTTCGTCTCCTCTTCAAGGTCCTTCGCGAACTTCTCGGCCGCCAGATACCAGGTGCTCGTGGAGCCGGTGGTGACCGTCATCTTCCACCGGTACTTCTGCTTCCCATCGTCGGTCGTGCCGAAGTTCGTTCCACAGCCGCTGACCAGCAGGACGAGCGCGACCAGCACGGCGCACCAGCCGAGCATGGTCCTCTTCGTCGGTGTTGTCGGCACCTTTGCCTCCATCATTGAGTTGTTCCTGTCTGTGTTCATCGTCGCGACTGCTTCGTCACGGCTGGTTCTGTCGGTCTGTTCAGGCCCGCAATCTGATCAGGTCTTCGGGGTTCCGGCGTGGTGGACGAGTCCGCCATCGACCGGGATGAGCGTGGAGTTGATGTAACTCGAGTCGTCCGAGGCCAGGAACACCGCGAGCTTGGCGATGTCCTCTGGCTGGCCCATCGTCCCCGTCGGGGAGAGTGCGTGCCGAGCAGAGAGCATGTCCTCGACCGAGTCGTAGTGACCGCTGATCGAGTTGTGGATCAGCGGTGTCTCGATGAGTCCCGGAGCGATCGAGTTCGCTCGGATGCCCTCGGCCGCGTGCTGAGCCCCCACGACCTTCGTCAGCTCGATGAGCCCGGCCTTCGACGACGCATAGGCCGGGTAGTCGTAGCCCAAGTAGCGCATTCCTCCCACCGAGGAGACGGTGATGATCGACCCGCCACCGGCCCTGCGCATGTACGGCAGGGCCTGCTTCATCGCGGCGAATGCTCCCGTGAGGTTGATGTCGAGGGCCTTCGCGAAGGCTGCAGTCTCGAGTGAGTCGAGTCCCCCGTTGACGACGATGCCGACGTTGTAGTGCAGCACCGTGGGGTCACCGAGGGTGGTCGCGCAGTGGTCGAAGGCCGCAGACAGAGAGTCCTCGTCCCCGACGTCGGCGACGACCGTGGTCACCCGTGCGTCCAGGTCGCCACCCTCGCCGAGGTTGTCGGACGGAGTATGCGCCTCGCCGTGGCTGTCCGGCGAGTCGGTTCCGTCACCCCGGTCGCTGGCCTCCCCGAGTGCCGCACGCGCATGATCGAGCGCCGCCGGATCGCGGTCGACGATGCACACTCTCGCACCGGCGGCCAGGAACTCCTTCGCTGCGGCGAAGCCGTTGTTGACCTGCCCTTCCGGGGTGCCGCAGCCGATGGCCATGATGGTCTTGCCGGTCAGATCGCTCATCGTGCACTCCCCCGCCCTGCCGAGTATTCGGACTTGAGTTCCTTGCGCGCCAGCTTCCCGTACGCCGTGACAGGCATCGCCTCGACGAAGTGGATCTCCTTGGGCACCTTGTACGGTGCGAGCGCTGACTTGCACAGGGCGCGCAGGCGTTCGCTCGGGTCTGTTCCCGCGCTCGCGTTGGCGCCTGGGTCAGCGCTCGAGCCGGCGCTGGCATTCGCCGCGCCACTCGACGCTGGTTCGATGATGGCGATGCCGATCTCTCCCCACTGCGGATCCGGCACGCCCACGACCACGGCCTGGGCCACCTCGGCGTCGGTGAGGAGGAGCTCCTCGATCTCGCGCGGGTAGACGTTCGACCCGCCGGAGATGTACATATCGGATTTTCGGCCGGTGAGGAACAGGAAACCGCGCCGGTCGAGGTAGCCCACGTCGCCGGTGTGGAAGACCCCGTGGGCAAAGGACTCGGCGTTGGCGTCGGCTCGGCCCAGGTACCCGGCGCAGACGGTGGGTCCGGCCACGCAGACCTCACCTTGCTCACCGGCGGCCAACTCCCGGCCCGACTCGTCGAGGATGACGATGTCGACGCCGGTGCGGGCACGACCGCAGGTGCCGATTCCGGCGGAGTCGACGGGAATCTGACCGTGTTCCTCGGGACGGAGGACAGTGATCGCACCGGTGACCTCGGCGAGGCCGAAGTACTGCACCAGGCAGGGCCCGAGGCGTTCCAGTGCTTGGGATTGGTCGGCCGCGAGCATCGGAGCACCGGCGTAGATGACCCGATTGAGGCTATGATCGGCGGGCCCGCGGTCGGCAGGAAATCCGGCGACGATGCGGTTGAGGATGGTCGGGACGGTGAAGGCGTTGGTGACCCGGTAGCCGTCGATCGAGTCCCACAAGGTGCTCGGATCAGCCTTGCCACCAGGATGGATGATTGAGGGCGTGCCGCCGAAGACCTGCGCGAGCATATGGATCCCCGCCCCATGCGAGAGCGGCGCGAGCACCAGTGAGGCACCGTCTTCGTCCTCGGTGGGGAAGAGATCGCAGCGATGATTCATGAGCACGGCGCCGAGGTGGCGGTGGGTGAACGTCGCCGCCTTGGGTTTGCCTGTGGAACCGGAGGTGAAGAAGTACCAGCAGGGGTCGTCCTCCTCGACCGCGAAGTCCCCGACGGCGTCCGCGCTCGAGCGGACCACTTCGCGTCGAGAGGACCCCTTATAGCCTGCTCCCTCGACGTTAAGTGGTCCGCTCGATGAGGCTGGTTCAGCTGGAAGCTCGCCGATCCACAGCACGGCTCCGGTGAAGCCTGTCTGTTTCAGGGCCCCAACGAAATCCGCGTGGGCGCGGTCGGCGATGATGGCTGCGGGCACGACATCGGCGCATATACTCAGCAGCTCTTCGGTCGACAGTGCGGCATTGGGTGGTGCGATGACCGCTCCGGCACGGATGATGCCCCAGAAGGATTGGATCACCTCGGCGTGGTTGGCCGAGACGAGGAGGACACTGTCGCGCCGGCCCACTCCCCCGTCTTGGAGGGCCAGTGCCAGTGCCTCTGCGCGATCGTCGAGTTCGCTCCAGGTCCAGCGCACCGAGTGATCGTCGTCGATGACCGCGGTGTGGTTCGGGATCCGGCGGGCCGTCTGGGTGAGGAAGCGGGAGACGTTGACGCCGCGACGAGGTGTCGGCGTGAAGTCCTTGGCCGGTGAGGTCTGGGAGATGGCGCGCATCAGCGTGTGCGCTCGAGGATCGAGGCGAAGTTGGACACTGCAGCACCGCCCATGTTGAAGACTCCCGCGAGTTCGGGATCCTGAATCTGGATGCCTGGTGAGCGGCCCGTGAGTTGGGCTGCGGCCAGCGCGTGCATGGAGACGCCGGTCGCACCGATCGGGTGTCCCTTGGCCTTGAGGCCGCCCGAGGGGTTGACCGGCAGTGCACCGCCGACGGCAGTGGTGCCGTCTTCTAGGAGGCGGTGGCCCTGGCCGGGTTCGGCGAGTCCGAAGGCCTCGTATTCGAGGAGTTCGGCGATGGTGAAGCAGTCATGGGTTTCGAGCAGGTCGAGATCGAAGATGTCGATACTTGCCGCCTCGAGGGCCTGGGTCATGGCGCGGCGGGCGCCGGCGAGTTCCAGCGGGTCGCGCTGGGAGAGGGGAAGAACGTCGTTGGCGTTGCCCATGCCGCGCCAGGTCACTGCCTTATGCGCCGAGGCGGCAACATCCTCGGCGGCCATGACCATGCCGACGGCCCCGTCTGAGACCATCGAGCAGTCGGTGCGGCGCAGGGGTTCGGCCACGTAGGGGTTCTTCTCCGAGACCGTGTTGCAGAACTCGTTGCCGAGGTCCTTCTGCATGTGGGCGAGCGGGTTGTGGGAGCCGTTGGCGTGGTTCTTCGCGGCAATCCTGGCGAGTGTCTCCGAGTGGTCGCCGTAGCGGTCGAAGTACTGGCGGGCGATCTCTCCGAAGACTCCGGCGAAGGATTTGTAGTGTTCTTCCTCTTCCCGGTAGCTGGCACTGAGAAGAACTTCGTTGACGTCGTGGCCCGATGCCTGGGTCATACGCTCGGCCCCGATGACGAGCGCGGTCTTGTGCCGGCCGGCGGCGATGGAGTCGTGGGCGGCGAAGACAGCGGTGGAGCCTGTGGCGCAGGCGTTCTCATGCCTGTGCGCCGGGGTGAGGGCGAGTTCGGGGATCACGACGCCGGGAAGTGCTGCCTCGAATCCCTGCTTGGACAGGCCGTTGTTGTAGACGCCGACGTGGATGACGTCGATATCGGTCGGCTCGAGGCCAGCATCGGCGATGGCACCCCGGGCGACGTCGGCCATCATCTCCGGCAGCGGCGATTCGGAGCGTCCGAACTTTCCGTGGGACCAACCGATGATCGCAGGCTTGGGCATGGACACTCCTTTGCGTCCTCCACCGAGGTGGGGAAGTCGACAGTTACTCTTGCTGTCATACTTTCGTCAGTCCCAGTTATCGGTCAATACGAATCCACCATATGGAACGAGGAGTGTCTCACCCAGGCGGCACCACCCTCAAGAAACAGGTGGAGGACAAACCGCCACGTCGAAACTGCGCCGCCACGTCGAAACTACGTCGCTGCGCCGAGACTCCGGTGCACGCCCGCGTGTGTCGACGCAGCGGCGTGGTCTCGGTGAGAGCGAAGTAGCCCCCCGGGCCACGCCTGCTCAGGCTTTCACCGCTTCAATCCCTCAGAAGCGCAGCACCTCACCCTTTCAGCCGCGTCATCTCCGGGTCGAAGATCGGCTCGGCGGTGACAGTCGCAGGCAGCCTGCGTCCCAGGTATTCGATCTCGACGCCATCTCCGACGCTCAAAGTGTTCGGAAGCCAGGCGTAGGCGATGGTCTGCCCGATGGAGTATCCATAGGCCGCCGAGGTGATGTAGCCGTCGGCCTTGCCCGCCCCGGTGTCTGCGCCGCCGGTTTCACCGCCGGACACTGCACCATCGGGTCCGCCGACACCAGCACCAGCCACATACACCGGCTCACTCCCCAGCACCACATCCTCCCGCCGGTCGAGCGTCAGGCACGTCAGCTTGGTCTCGGCGGCCGCCGCCCGCGCCTCAAGCGCAGCCTTCCCCCGGAAGTCATCGGTCTTCGAGGCCTTCACGGCAAATCCGAGTCCCGCCTGCACGGGCTCGTGCTCACTGGTCATATCGGAGCCGAAGGAGCGGAACCCCTTTTCCAGCCGCATCGAGTTGAAGGCTTCACGGCCACCGGCGATGAGCCCGAACTCCCGGCCGGCCTCCCACAGCACGTCCCAGAGTCGATGCCCAAGGTCAGCCGAGGTGTAGAGCTCCCAGCCCAGCTCACCGACATAGGACAGACGCATCGCGGTGACGGGGACGCCGCCGATGGTGATCTGCTTGGTGCGGAAGTATTTGAGCCCGTCATTGCTGAGGTCATCGTTGCTGACCCGGCCGATGACCTCCCGGGCGAGCGGACCCCAGAGGCCGATGCAGCAGGTTCCCTGCGTCGTCTCACGCACGGTCGCCCACTTACTCGGATCTGCCGCCGACTGTTCCCGTGCCGCGCGGGTGATGGTGGCGAAGTCGATGTTGGAGTTCGCGCCCACCTGATACGTCTGCTCATCGAGGATCGCGACGGTGATATCGCTGGTGATGCCACCCTCGTCGTCGAGCAGCAGGGTGTAGCTGACCGCGCCGGGCTTGCGCAGCATCGACGAGGTGGTCAGCCCGTGCAGCAGCTCGCCGGCTCCTGGCCCCTTGACCTCGAAGCGCTTGAGCGCGGTCATGTCATATATGGCCACATTCGTCCGCGTCTTCCAGGCTTCGACCGCCGCGATCGGGGAGTGGAACATATCCGCCCATTCGTCCCGCGAGGGCGCCTTCCATTCCTCGGGCAGTTCGTCCAACAGGGCAGCGTTGGCTTCGTACCAGTGCGGTCGTTCCCACCCGTTCGTCTCGAGGAAGAATGCGCCGAGCTCTTTCTGCCGGTCGTTGAACGGGCTGAGCCGCAGGTCACGAGGTGAGACGCGTGGCTGCAGGGGGTGGATGACGTCGTAGATCTCGACGAAGTTCTGCTGGGAGGTCTCACTGACGTATTCGGGGGTCGTCAGCGCGTCCTCGAAGCGGTTGAGGTCGATGCCGGACAGGTCGGTGTTCGACCGGCCTTCGGCGATGAGTTCGGCCACGGCCTTCGCGATGCCGGCCCCATGGGTGACCCAGACCGCCTCGGCGACGAAGAATCCGTCGACCTCTCGCGACTGGCCCACGAGCGATCCGCCGTCGGGTGTGAAGGAGAAGATGCCGTTGAAGCCGCGCTGAACCTGAGTCTGGCGCAGTTCGGGCAGCAGCTCCTTGGTGGCCTCCCATTCGCGGGCGAAGTCCTCGGGTGTGAAGTCCAGGCTCGAGGGCATGACCTCGTCGGTGATCTCATCGGGCGAATAGGTGCGCAGCGTGTCGAGGTCGACGGGCATCGGGCGGTGGGCGTAGGAGCCGATGCCGATCCGCTCGCCCCATTCGCGGTAGTACAGATCCTTGTCCTGGTAACGCAGGATGGGCGCCGAGGCTCCTGCCGGCTGTTCGTTCTTGCCGACGAGGCTGGGCACCTCGGTCGTCCAGGCGAACTGGTGGCCCAGAGGCAGCAGTGGAATCGTCGTACCGACCATCTCACCGATCTTCGGCCCCCAGAATCCGGCGCAGGAGACGACGATGTCCGCCGGGAACCTGTCGTCGCCGGCCAGCACTGCCGTGACCTTGCCACCGGACTGCTCGATGCCGGTGACGGTGGTGCGGTCGCGGAACTCGACACCAGCGGCCCGAGCGCGGTCCATGACCAGCTGGGTGCCACGAGCGGCGAGCGCCAGCCCATCACCCGGGGTCAGCAGTCCCCCGAGGACCTTGTCAGGGTTCAGCATAGGGAACAACCGAAGGCATTCCTGCGCATCGACCACCTCGGCGTCAACACCCCAGGACCGGTTCCACCCGGCACGGCGGTGCAGATCCTGGAGCCGGTCGTTCTGGGTCGCGATCTCAAGACCGCCGACGGGCAGGAACGAACCCCGACCGTCGGACCCGGTCAGCGAGGTGAGCTTTTCGATCGTGTACTGCGCGAACTCGGCCATCGACTTCGACCCGTTCGAGGAGAACACCAGGCCGGGTGCGTGCGAGGTCGAACCACCGGGGATGTTCAGGGGCCCCTGTTCGATGACGAGGGTGTTGGTCCAGCCGAGCTGGGCGAGTTCGTCCGCGAGGTTGGCTCCGACGATGCCGGCTCCGATGATGACCACGCGAGGTGAGGATGGTGAAATCGGCACTGGGTACTCCTTTGTGGTGCAGTGAAAAGACTGAGGTGGTGCAGTTGGTGCGTGGGCCGGCGGAGGTCCTGCCCCGTCGTGCTGGCGGCCCCTGGCCGGCGGGCTCAGGCGTCGATGACCAGGTCACTCGTCGCCGTCGAACAGCAGGGCAAGAATTTCCCGGCGTCGATCTCCCGTGCGCGAATGCCGCCTTGGTGGTTCATGTCGACGTCCCCGTCGAGCTTGACGACCTTGCACGAGCCGCACATGCCCTCTTGGCAGTTCGCCCCGATCTTCACGCCCGCACGGCGCGCGGCGTCGAGGACGAATTCCGACGAGCCGACCCGAACGTTGAGCCCGCTGCGCACGAACGCCATCGTGTGCTCACCTTCACCCACGGTAGCGAAAGTCGCCGGGTCGACGACCGTGGTTTCGTCATCTGCCGCGTCGTCGAAGTCCACCGTCGCCGAGGCGGTCGCCGGTCCGGTCTCGGACGCGGAGTCGGACTCGACGTCCGTCGCAGTCTCGATCCCCGCCACGACCACCTCGACCTCCGGCTCGACCGGGACTTCGGCCAAGGCGTCTACGGCCTCGAGCGGCGCGCCGACGGCCTCGACGGGCCCCTCGGCGGTGTACTCCGGCTCGTACATCTCCAAGGCGGCAGGCTGGGCTTCGTAGTACTCCTCGCTGGCTGAAGCGATCTCTTCGGCGATCTCGCCGGCGATCGCGACTTCCTCGGCGTATTCGGCGCGGGTCTCCCGGTCACCGGAGAAGAACTCCACGAACACCGAGGTGTCGTCCACGCCGACCTCGCGCAGACATTCGGCTGCGGTGTTGAGGTATCCCTCGGGCCCGCACGCGAACACCTGTCGCCCGTTGGCGTCGGGCACGACTTCGTCGAGGAGTGGGGTCGAGAGTCTGCCGACTCTGCCCGTCCAGGCAGGTGCGGATCCGGCCGACCGCTCCCCAGACTCCTGGTTTGCCTGTTTCCGGTCACCGAGGGTGTAGATGACTTCGATCCGAAAGTCGGCCTTTGCCAGGAAGTCGAGTTCCTCGGAGAAGGCGAAGCGATCCGGCGCGGAGCCGTGATAGAGGAGAACCACGTCGGCCTGACCGGGCAGGGAATGGATCGTGCGCACCATGGACATCAGCGGGGTGATTCCCGCCCCTGCGCCCAGCAGCAGGTAACGGGCTCGCCGATCATAGTCGGCGAGGTGGAACGCTCCCACCGGGCCCAGCATCTCAAGCACCGTGCCCGGTCGAACGGACTCATGGGCCCAGGTCGAGACGAGTCCCTTCGGGTCGCGCTTGATCGTGATGGAGAACGTCCACGGCTCCGTCGGGGCACTCGAGATCGAGTAGCTGCGAGACACCGGCTCGGCACCCGGACCATGCACGGGAAAGTCGATGTTGATGTACTGACCCGACCGGAATGCCAGTGGGGCACCGTCCATCCGGCGGAACACGAAGACCATCATGTCGCCCGCCTCGGGGATGGTCTCCACACATTCCGCGGAGAATTCCTGCGGGTGCCACGGACCCAGGGCAGTGGCGGCACCAGCGGGTTCAGTCGTGCTGGAAAGCACCCGGTTCCATGGCATCTCGAGGCCCCGGATCCGCTGCGCGAGCGGAGTCGTGGGGTCGGCGAGGCGCTTCATCCCACGTGCTCCCGCATCCGAGTCACGTACCAGTTGATGAAGGCCTCGACCTGGTATTCGCTCTTCATATAGGGACCCTGCTCGTAGAACGGGCTGCCGGCGCCCCGTTGGCACAGCTCGACGAAGTTCTTGTCCTGCAGGTTCGTCTGCTTCCACGTGTGCGTCAGCGTCTCGAGGTCGTAGTCGACGCCCTCGACCGCATCATCGGCGACGAGCCAAGTGGTGCGCACCAGCGTCTGATGCGCATTGATCGGGAACACCGAGAACGTGATGACATGATCGCCGAGGAGGTGGAACCAGCTGTTGGGCTGCAGGTGCATCGAGCAGCGTCCCAGACGAAAATCGGGAAGATCGCCGAGGAGCTTCTTCACCAGGCGTCTGCCGTCGGCTGAGAACGACTCCCCCTGTCCGTCGAGGGATTCGCGGGAGATCCGGATTCCGGCGATGCGAGTGTCGAGTTCCTCGACGACTTCATAGGGCAGTCCGTAGCGTCGGCACCGGTATTCCAGTGAGGCCTGGGCCTGCTGGTTGCGGTCCCAGACGTCCTCGAGGTGTGGTGGGATCGTCTCATCGGTCAGTCCCCAGGTGGGGAACAGCGCACAGGCGAGCTCGGGGTGGCCGTCGCAGTGGTAGCACTCGCGGTTGTTCTCCATCACGAGCTTCCAGTTGGCCTCCTCCACGATGTTCTGCTGGTAGGCCACCTTGGTCTTGGCGAGTTCGTGTGGGGCGACATACGGTTCGAAGACTGCCGCGGTGTCGTCGAAGTCGGTCGGTGGTTCGTCGGCCAGGCAGAGGAAGACGAGGCCCGCGGCGATCTTTCCGTGGGCACGTTTGAGTGAATAGCAGGCCTTGTCGAATTCCATCTCGCCCGGCGCCGAGGCGTGGATGAGTTTGCCCTCGGGCGAATAGGTCCACGAGTGGTATCCGCACACGAGGTTGCCGGTGGTTCCGCTGTCCTCGGTGAGGACGCGGGCGCCGCGGTGGCGGCACACGTTGTGGAGGACGTTGACTCCGCCGTCGTCGGTGCGCAGCACGATGAGGGAGTAGGGGCCGTAGTCGAGCGTGACGTAGTCACCTGGCTCGGGGATCTCCGCAACGCTGCAGGCGAAGACCCAGTTCTGTCCGAAGATGGCCTGCATATCGAGGTTGAAGAGATGATCATCGGTGTAGAACGGCGCCTCGAGGGAGAAGCCGGTGCGTCGGGTGTCGAGGAGCTGTCGAGTGTCGTCGAGCCTCTCCTCGCTGAAGCCGGCAGGGAAGCCCTGCTTCGTCGGCGCCAGATTCACTGCGGTCAATTCCATCTCCCTTGATGTGCGCTGCACCTTGATCCGTGCTGTCAGAACCTTGATCCGTGCTGTCAGAGACGACATTAGCGATCCGGACACTGCAGTAAAAGCGCGAGATTCTGGAGGATTATGTGCGGATTCCCCGTATGATCCAGGGCACAATAGTGCCATGATCGATCCGCGTCTCATCACGCTTCGCACCTTCGCCGCCTGCGGCACCGTCGCCGCGACCGCCGAGCTCACCGGATACTCGCCCTCCGCAGTGTCCGGGCAGCTGCGCGAACTCCAGGCGAGCCTCGGGATGACCCTGCTGACCAGGGACGGACGCGGGCTGCGTCTGACGGCGACGGGTCGGCATCTCGTGCGACGCTCGGACCGGCTCATCGCCGAGTGGGAAGACATCCGCGCCTCATCGCTGAGCGCCGGTGACCAGTCCCCCACACACTTCGGCATCGGCGGCTTCTCGACGGCATCGTCGAATCTGCTCGCGCCCCTCGCGGCCCACCTGCGCACCTCGCATCCGGAATCCTCCGTTCACGTGACTGAGGCCAGCCCGACGCGGTGCTTCGAACTCCTCATCGCCGAGCGCATCGACCTCGCCGTAGTCGTGTCGATGCAGGGCGATGTCCAGGTCGAGGATGATCCGCGGTTCGAGAAGGTCGACCTCCTCGATGATCCGCTCGACGTCATGGTGCCCTCCGACCACAGGGTCGCCACGCTCGAATCCGTGACGCTGGCCGAACTGGCCGCCGAGGATTGGATCACCGCCGTGCCCGGATCGCCCTATCACGCGCTGTTCATCGCCGCCTTCACCGCGGCGGGCGTGACCCCGAGGATCTCGCACGAATCCGTCGAATGGGAGACGCAGGCGGCACTCGTCGGTGTCGGCGTGGGCGTCAGTCTGCTGCCTCGACTGGTCAGCCTCGCCGGGGAGGACAATGTCACCCGAGTCCGCCTGAGCGGGCCGGGCCGACTCAGCCGGAAGATCGTCGCAGCAGTCCGCGCCGGCAGCCGCAGTTCGCCACTGATCAAGGAATCCCTGCGCCATCTGCGGGCCACCTCTCAGCACATCCTGGCGACCCGCCTCGGCGAATAGGGGAATCAGGACGAATAGGGGGATCAGGACAGGGGCGCTCGGGAGAGGAGCGCTCGGGAGAAGGGCGCCAACGATGACTCTGCGGGTGCAGGGCATCCCGCAATGACTGCGCGCTCCGCGTTGTGAGATGCCTGCAGTTGGTATCCGAGACGGCTATTGACAGACGCATGAGCGAACGGCGAGACTGCAGTCACGTCTGATGAAAGACTGATATTTCAGGAGTCCGGTCGGCTCTCCTGACGTTCGCCACATCCACATTCTTTCGAATGGAGACTCAACGATGAGTAACAAGGCAATCAGCTACGCAGGTCCCGGCAAGGTCGAGGTCGTCGACACCGAGTACCCTGATTTCGTCCTCAAGGACGGACCCGGCGTCCATCCTGCCAATGTCGGCCGCAAGGTCGATCACGGCGTCATCCTCAAGACCGTGGCCACGAACATCTGCGGCTCCGACCAGCACATGGTCCGCGGCCGCACCACTGCACCGGAGGGTCTCGTGCTCGGCCACGAGATCACCGGCGAGGTCGTCGAAGTCGGTCGTGATGTCGAGTTCGTCAAGGTCGGCGACCTCGTCTCCGTGCCGTTCAACATCTCCTGCGGTCGCTGCCGGAACTGCATCGAACGCCAGACCGGCATCTGCCTCAACGTCAACCCCGACCGCCCAGGCTCGGCCTACGGCTATGTCGACATGGGCGGATGGGTCGGCGGACAGGCCGAATACGTCCTCGTCCCCTACGCCGACTGGAACGTCCTGAAGTTCCCGGACAAGGACCAGGCGATGGAGAAGATCCTCGATCTGGCGATGCTCTCCGACATCTTCCCCACGGGCTTCCACGGTGCGGTCGGTGCCGGCGTCACGATCGGCTCGACGGTCTATGTTGCCGGCGCAGGTCCGGTCGGAATCGCGGCGGCCACCTCGGCGCAGCTGCTCGGTGCATCGGTCGTCATCGTCGGTGACCTCAATGAGGACCGCCTGGCGCAGGCACGCGGCTTCGGATGTGAGACCGTCGATGTGTCCAAGGGCGACCCGAAGGATCAGATCGAGCAGATCCTCGGCACTCCAGAGGTCGACTGCGGTATCGATGCCGTCGGGTTCGAGGCTCGCGGCCACGGCAAGGATGCGGACACCGAAGCACCGGCGACCGTGCTCAACTCGCTCATGGACATCACACGGGCCGGCGGCGGCCTGGGCATCCCGGGACTCTACGTCACCGGCGACCCGGGGGCGGCCGACAAGGCGGCCCAGGAGGGATCGCTGTCGATGCGCTTCGGGCTCGGCTTCGCGAAGTCCCACGTCTTCGTCACCGGCCAGTGCCCGGTCATGAAGTACAACCGCGGCCTCATGCACGCGATCCTCAACGACAAAGTCTCGATCGCGAAGAACGTCAATGCCACCCCGATCGCGCTCGAGGATGCCCCGCAGGGCTACGCCGACTTCGACTCAGGTGTGGCGAAGAAGTTCGTCCTCGACCCCCACGGCCTGATCAAGGCCTGAGGCACCAGCAGCGCCACCAGCAGCACCAGGAACCTCCGCCGAAACACGGGCGCTGCGTCGAAACACATGGGTGCAAACCCGAGTGTCGGCGCAGCACCCGTGTTTCGGTGCCAGAGCCCCGCGCCTCGCCCGCTTCTCGGCGTGGCACCCGTGTTTCGGCGTCGCGGG